>DATFUW010000425.1:0-2232 GCA_035260605.1 Thermoanaerobaculia bacterium
GATCGAAAGCGTTTGTGGCGTCAGATCGATCCCCGCGCGGCTGATCACCCATGCCGCGTTGGGTCCACAGAGCACGAGCCATGACCGGTCACTTCCGGCGACCGCCAGGATCGGCAACGGCGGCAACGCGACGTCCGGAACGGAAGTCGAACCGTCATCGTGAATGATTACGGCGCTGCTCGGCTCTCGCGTCCCGGTGAGGGCCACCAGGACGTCGGAGCCGACCCGCGCAGCCCATGTCCGTCCCGACGAATCGCTCTCGCCGACCGTTCGCGGCGCCGAGTCAATCGCCACGCCGTCGCGCGTGACTCGCATGGCGCGCAGCAGACCGCGCTGCGTCAGGGCATCCCGTTCGGTCCAGACGACGAGGTCGTGGTCGCCCGACGGGATCACGTCCTCCGGAAACTGCTCTTGTGGTCCGAGCGACAGCAAGTTCCGGTCGATGGGTGCGCCGGCGCCGTCGAGCCGCGAGCCCATCAGCACTCCGTAGATCGACTGGAATCCGGCGTAGACGGTTCCGTGATCGAGCGCGAGCGGACCGGGAGCGCTCTGAATGTCCGGCGGCGTGAGCGGCACCGGTTCCTCGTTGAGCACCGCCAGGTCCCGGTCGAGCTGCAGGGTGGATTCGCTGCCCGGCATCGAGCATTCGAAGTAGGGGCACGGGACCATGCCCACGAGCTCGAGGTGATGGTAAGACCCGTCCCAGATCATCTGCTGAACGACTTGGCCCGTGTCGATAAGCCGGGACGGCTCGCCGAACGAGCCGTCGAGCGAAAGAGTTGCTGCCCGGACCCGGCCGCCGGCGCTCCAGGCCACGGCGTAGCTTGTGCCGTCGAAATCGGCAGCGATGGGAGCGTACAAGAAGTCGCCGCTCAAGATCGTTTCGAAGACCCTCGCTCCGCGGTTGTCGATCCGGGTGGCGACGATCTCGCCGTTCCTCGTTCCGGCGAGGAGAAACCCGCCGGGATCCGCCGCCGCGGCAGTGAGGGTGTTGGTGAGGGAGAGTGGAATGTCGTCCGCCGCGATGTTGCCATCCCCGTCGAGGATGGTCGCCCTCGTCCGCCACATCACCAGACAGCGCGAGTCGTTGCAGACGAATCCGCGGAGGAAACGGCCGTCGCCGATGGACCGCCGTTCGGCGCCGAGGCGTTGCGCGAATCCGTGCAGCTCAAACGTGTCGGTCCAGACCACGATGGGGCCGCTGGCCGTGCGCGACGCACGCGCACCGAGATCCATGAACGAGCCGCGGGCCAGTTCCCGGCTGGTCTCGTACCGCGGCTCACCGGCAGGGCCGACGTCCATGGCACGGATTTCCGCTCGCTGGGAGCCGAACCTGGTCCAGACCACCACGAGCCCGTCGCCGTCGGGCACGATCCCGGCGAATGATTCGAGATCCCGAGTTGCAATCCGCTGCTCCGCGACGCGCCGTTCGGGACCGATGAGGATGCCGGACAAGGGGCTGCTGGTCTGTGCGTAAAGTGCTGGAGCGGCGAGGATAAGAACGATGGTGAGGCGGCGCAGCATGGGCAGGTCTCTCGAAGGGCAGCACGGCCTTCATACCACAAATCCGCTGTACAATGGCATGTCCGCTCAATGAGGAGATCCCCGTGCATATCAATGATTTGTTGAAGATCGCCGCCGAGCGGCGCGCTTCCGACCTGCACATCAAGGTCGGCTCGCACCCCGTCATCCGGGTCGACGGCGAACTGGTTCCGCTGGTCGAGCTCAAGCGTCTGATGCAGGAAGACACGATCGCCATGGCCTTTTCGATCATGTCTTCGCGCCAGAAGGAAAAATTCAAGAACAACTACGAGATCGATATTGCCTACTCCGTCCCTGGCCTCGGCCGGTTCCGCTGCAACATCTTCCAGCAGCGCGGCACGGTGGGCATGGTCCTTCGCGTCATCCCGGTCAAGATCCTCTCCATCCGCGAGCTGATGCTTCCGGTGGTGCTGGAGAAGATCGCCGAGGAGCGGCGCGGATTGATCCTCTGTACGGGGACGACCGGTTCCGGAAAGTCGACCACCCTCGCGGCGATGATCGACTACATCAACACGCACCGCACCGAGCACATCATGACGGTCGAGGACCCGATCGAGTTCCTGCACCGCGACAAGAAGTCGATCGTCAACCAGCGCGAAGTGGAGGTCGACACCAAGTCGTTCTCCCAGGCGCTGCGGTCGGCACTCCGTCAGGACCCCGACGTCATCCTGGTCGGTGAAATGCGCGACT
>DATFUW010000426.1:0-3645 GCA_035260605.1 Thermoanaerobaculia bacterium
CCTCCCGCGACCGGCTCGCCCGCCCGGATCGCACCGTCGGGCGGAGGCGTCACGCTCGCCGGCAACTTCATGGATCATCCGCGTCTTCAGACCTTGCGCGATCTCTACCGCAACGCGTCCGGCCTGAACCCATTCGCCCACTTCACGTCGATCGCTTCCTACGGCAACGACGCGCTCGTGGCGGGGAATCAGTTCGGCCTGCTCGTCCTCCGCCTCGATGCGGGAGCGCTCGACTGGGCCTCACTCGTCGACGTCGTCTGGATTCCGGCGGGAGCGTACTCGGTTCGCGTCATGCCCGGCAGCGACATCGCCGTGGTCGTCGACGGCGCCGGCCGGGTATTGCTCGTCGATCTGAAGAAGATCGACGAATCGTCCCGCGTCGGGAGCCTGCCGGACTGCCGTTCCAGCGATTGTCGCGCCGAACTCTTCCCGACGGCGCGGAATGCGATCACCGCCGTGCGCACGCTGCCGGCGGGAGCGGATTGGGTGGAAGTCGGCGCGGACGACCCGCGCATCATTTGGAAATCCGCCCCGCATCTCGTCAGCGGAACCCTCGCTCCGGTCATCGATCCGCTGACCGGCTTCGTCCTGACCGGCGATATCAATACGGCACATGTGAACGTCGTCGCCGCCACCGATCCGCGCCTGCACATTCTCGTCAATACCGGCCCGCGGGGGCTCGGCGAAGTGTCGGGCATCGTGCCGCTCGGCGTCGATCCTCCTCCGAACGTCGTCAGCGGAGCCGACGGCTCGCTGGCCGCGTTCCGCGTCGAGACCACGCTCCCCGCGGGAATGGCTCAGTCGGTCCCCGATCAGCACCTCGAGATTGCCATCGAAAGTGAGGCCATCGCCGGCGCCGCCGCAGCGCAGACCTTCTTCCCGCTGCCTCCCGCCCATCTCCGGCGACGGGACGCCGGCGGGCGTGCCGATCCGCGGCCCTCTGTCGTCACACTCGACCGCACGATTCCCCTTTCGATCATCGCCGCGCAACCCACGCTCAAGTATCAGCACGGCGCGGACCGTTACGTCTCCCCGTGGATCGTGGCGATCGCCGATCCGCGCGCATCGAAGCAGTACCTCTGGCCGGCCGGAGCCGACAAGCGCGCCGCCGCGTGCTACGCATGCGATCGCCCGGCGTTCCTGCAGAACGATCCGACGGCGCTCGAACTCTATGCCACCGGCCGGCACGTGGCCGTGCGCCCGGAGTGGGGACTGTTCGGTGGCGCGTACGAGTACCTCAATCGTTCCGGACGTTTCACGGCACGCGTTGCATCGATTCCCGCCGATACCATCCGTCCGCCGAACGTCCTCGGCGCTGCACAGGATCCTCCCGTAGCCCGCGGCAGACTGCAGTCGACGGTGCTGCTGCATTCCGGAGAGATCGTCGAGAGAGCGACGGATCTCGATGCCGGAGGCCGCGCCGGCTGGAACGTCGTCTTCGACCGGACGTATCGATCACGCACGCTGGGCGCCACGATGATGGGCGCGGGGTGGGAATCATCGATCCTGCGCCGCCTGCGCCCGCTTCCCAACCGCAATGTCGAGTACCGCGACGGATCGGGTGAGGAATGGCTCTTCCGGCCGTCCGGACCGGAGACCTACGACTCCCCGGCAGGTCTCTACCTCCGCCTCTCGAAGAGCGCGACCGGCTGGACGCTCGTCGACCAGAAGCTCCGCAGCACGACGTTCGACACACTGGGGCGCCTCTCGTCCGAATGGGATGTCTTTTATGACGGCCACGGCGCCGGAAACATCATCCATTACCTGTACGACCCGTCCGGGCGCCTGCGGAACGTCGTCGACCCGATGAACCGGATTTCCACCATCTCCTACGATGCCGACGGTCATCTGAAGACCATCACCGACTGGCGCGGTCGCGCCGTCGACTTCCACTTCGACGCACAAGGCCGCCTGTCGACGGTCGAATTGCCGCGGACGCACAACGCGTCCTATTTCGAATTCGATCACTCCTCCGACTCCGACCGACCCAAGGTCCGATATGCATACATGAATCCTTCGGCCGGGGACTACGACGCCAAGCTCGAACTGGCGACGAACCTCGCCTCCGTTCAGGACCCCGACACTGACGGCCCCCGCGTGGTCTGGTCCTATGCGGACAGCGGCAGCCAGCGCGACATGCTTCAGAGCGAGACGTGGGGGAGTGCGGACCGTGCGAACGCGAGGTTCGAATACACGGTGCGCTCGCCGTCGTTCGCGGCGACGCAGGCGGTCGTCGTCGACGTGCTGCGCCAGCGGCGGACCTACGACATCGGCGATCTGCAGCCGTCCGACTACACGTCGGATCGAGCGCACGTCGATCGGATGGTGGAGCAGGCGGTCCCGGTCTGGGCTGCCGCGCCGTTCGGGAGCCTCCCCGATTTCGTCTTCCCTTCCGCCACGACCACGTCCGATGTTGATCGCACGACCGCATTCGGGCACGCCGCCGACGGAAGACTGGAGACGGTTACGCGCTCCGCGTCGACCGGCTCGATTTCCCTGACTACCCGCACCTGGGATCCCGTCCCGCCGATCGGCTTCGTGCTGCGCTCGCAGAGCCTGACGCCTTCCGTTTCCGGAATGGCCGGCCTCGCGCAGAACTACGACTACGAGGGCGCGTTCCTCGAGTCCGTGGAATCGGACGGAGAACGAGTGGACACGCCCGAGCCGCGCCGTGGTGCGCTCGCGCCGCAACAGAGCGACGGCGGCGTCACGAAGGAAGCATCCTTCGCTCCCGACGGCCTGCTGAAGGAATGGCACACGCTGGCGCCGGCCGCTCCCGCTTCGGGTGAAGGGGAGAAGGCGAAGAGCGACTATTTCCCGCCCGACGACGCGCAACTGCACCAGCGCGGCATGCCGCGATCGCTCATGGCGGGAGACGACCTGACGACGACGATTTCGTATCCCGATGCCGACACCGAGGTCCGTGATGAGCCGCGCGGCGTGCGGACGCGGACCGAATACGACGAGCTGCGGCGGCCGGTGCACATCGTCGTCACCGGTCCGGGAGCGAGCGCTCCGGAGGAGTGGTTCGCCTACGATGCCCGCGGACACCTCGTCCGGCACCGCAGAAAAGAGGGCGACAAACAACCTGAGGAGCGGTACGAGTACGACGCCGTTGGGAGGATGACCCGCTCGTCGCTCTACGACGGCGCGACGGAGGTCGAGTCGACGCAGACCACGTACGACATGCCGGGCAGGATCACGCGCACGATTCTTCCGGCCGGTGGGATCGTCACCAGTGTCCTCGACGGGCTCGGGCGCACGCTCGAACGAAGGACCGAACCGCTGCATCCATTCGCCACGATCAGTGTGGAGACGACCTGTTACGACGTCGACGACAACGTCGTCTTCGCGGGCGACGGGCACACGGCGACGGCGACGCGGTTCGATGCCGCGCATCGCGCGGTGGAGACGCTGGGATCGGACCTGGCGCGGACGTCGATCCGGGTCGACGGGTGGGGCCGATTGCGCGAATCGAAGGACCTCAACACGGGCGTCACGTTCGCGGCCGATTACACTCCCGCCGGCAAGTTGAAGTCGACCTCGACGAACACCTCGAGCGAGGAGTATGGATGGGATGCGGCCGGCCGGACGACCTCCATCGTCAGCCGCCGCGGCGCCGACCAGCCCGTCGCGCAGACCGAG
>DATFUW010000427.1:0-6884 GCA_035260605.1 Thermoanaerobaculia bacterium
ATCGAGTTTCTCCTGCTCGCGCCCGATCTCTTCGTTCTTCTCGTGCGGCTGATTTTCGACGGTCGTGTCGGCGCGACGGAGAAGCTGCTCCTGGCGGCCGCGGCCGTGTACGTCCTCATTCCGTTCGACTTCCTTCCCGAATCGGTGCTCGGCGGGACCGGGTATCTCGACGACGCGGTCCTCATGGCCTACGTCGTGGCTCAGGTCCTGGCGATCGCCGACCCCGGCGTACTGCGCGAACTCTGGAGCGGCCGCAAAGAGATGATCGATCGGATGGCGTAGCCGCCTCCTATCATTCCGGCGGAGGTCCGACATAGCGGGCCCGCGGCCGGATGATCTCGTCGCGTGCGTACTGCTCGATGGCGTGACCGATCCAGCCGATCGTGCGGCCGAGGGCGAAGAGAGTGAGCGGGCTACCGGGCGGCAGCCTCAGGACGCGCGCAGTGACCACGAGAGCGAAGTCGATCGTGGGCTTTTCGGACAACAGCGCTTCGGCCGCATCGGTGATCGACCGGGCGAACGCGAGCTCTTTCGATTTCGGCATCCGTTCGGCGAGCAGGCCCATCAGTGCCGCGGCGCGGGGATCGCCATTGGGATAGAGCGGATGGCCGAAGCCGTAGAGCGGCTCGCCGCGCCGCAGGCGCTCCCCAGAGCGACACCTAGCTCGCCGCCGCGCTGCAGTTCGTCGAACATCGTGGCGATCCGCGCTGTCATCCCGCCGTGCTTGCTCCCGGCGATGGCAGAGAGGCCGGCGGTGACCACGGCGTACGGGTCGGCGCCGGCGGAGGCGACACATCGGGCGACGAACGAAGAGACATTCAGCTCGTGATCGGCACAGAGGATCAGGGCCGCCCGGATGCACTCCCGCGCGGCGCCGTGCCGCGGGACCCAGTGACGCTGCAGCGTCTCATCGACCGTCTCCGAGATGTCGGAACTCTCGGCGGCGATGCTCGCGAGGAGGTTCAGGATACGCCAGCCCGCCCGGGCAACCGCGAGGGGCCGTAGATCGAATGCCAGCGGGTCGCGCGCGCCGACCAGCGGAAGGGTCGACGCCGCGCGGCTGGCGAAGGGCAGCCCCTCGGCGCTTCGGCCGGATACCACGTGCAGCGGGGTGGCGGCGAACGAGCCGCTGCGCGCTTCGCCGCTCCAGATCAGCGACGCCACCTCCTCGACCGACCGGCTTCCGGCGAGGAGCGCGGCATCGTGTCCGCGGTAGTACAGGTGGTCGCCGCTGATGAGCGTGATCGCCGACTCCAGCACCGCTCCGCCCCAGTGCAGCGCCCGCTGCGCTGCCTTCTCCGGATCCTTTCGCTCCTCGGCGCGCGCGCGGAAGCGTTCCACGTCGGCGCGGGCGTACCTCCGCGCACGGCGATGCTTCGGATCGGGCGCCGAGCGGACGAACCCGCGGCTGACATAGGCATACAGCGTCGCCCGGCTCACGCCGAGCCGGTGCGAAGCCTCCGCCGCCGTCATCCATTCGCTCATCTTAGTATTGATGACATTATCAACATTGACTCTATTGATGACAAGACATAAGGTTGATGGTATGGACCATCCGGGACTGGAAGGGATCGTCGCCGCGGAGACGGCGCTCAGCATGGTGGACGGGGAGCGCGGAGAACTGATCATCGCCGGATTCCCCCTCGAGGAGCTGGCGCCGAACGCCGAATTCGAGGAGACGGTCCATCTCCTCTGGCACGGCGAGATCCCCGATGCCGGTTCGCTGCGCTCGTTCCGCGAGCGGCTGGCGGAGCGGCGCGCGCTCCCGCCGGTGGTCATCGAGGTCCTGCGGGACGCGGCGCGGCGAACGGCCGACGGCATGGACGCGCTGCGCATGGCGGCAGGACTCCTGGAGCCCGACCGGATCTTCGCCGCGCTGCCGACGATCGTGGCCGCCTGGTGGCGCCTGCAGCAGGGCCAGGAGCCGCTCGTTCCGCGTGCCGATCTCGGGCACGCCGCGAGCTTTCTCTTCCTGCTGACCGGCGAAGAGCCGCCGGCCGAGCGCGTGCGGGCGCTGCAGACCTATCTCAACACGGTGATCGACCATGGGCTGAACGCCTCGACGTTCACGGCGCGGGTGATCACTTCGACAGGCTCGGACCTGGTGTCGGCGATCGTCGGAGCGATCGGCGCGCTGAAGGGACCGCTGCACGGCGGAGCGCCCGGCCCGGCGCTGCGGATGGTGTTCGAGATCGGCGACGCGTCACGCGCCGAGCAAGTCCTGCGGCGGAAGATCGCATCGGGAGAGCGGCTGATGGGCTTCGGACACCGGGTGTACAAGGTGCGCGACCCGCGCGCCGACGTGCTCGCGGCGGCCGCCGCGCGCCTTTACCGGCGCGGCGGGGACCTGCGACTGTACGATCTGGCGCGCGCGGTGGAATCGACCGCCATCCGCCTGCTCGAGGAAGCGAAACCGGGACGGCGCCTGCAGACGAATGTGGAGTTCTACACCGCGCTGCTGCTGCACGGGATCGGGCTCGATCCGGCGCTCTTCACACCGACGTTCGCCATCAGCCGCGCGGCCGGATGGATCGCCCACTGCCTCGAGCAACAGCGGGCCGGCCGGCTCATCCGCCCGCAGTCGGTCTACGTCGGCCCGACCGGGCGGCGCTGGGGCATGCAACATCGCCAACCATCCGTCGTATGATCAGGATGGAAGGCCGCCGCGGGCGGCCGGAGGTCGATCGTGGGCACTCTGATGGCACTCTTCACGCTCTTCTTCCTCGCGGTAGGCGCGCTGGTGTTGCTGGCGATCGCCGCCACGGCCCTGAAGTTCACGCTCAAGCTGGCGCTGCTGCCGCTGAAGCTCCTCTTCCTGCCGATCATCCTCGTGGTGGTGGTGATCAAGCTGGCGGTCCTGCTCACGATCGGGGCGGTCGTGTTCGCCATTCTGATTCCGATCTTCATCGTGCTGGCGATCTTCGCCGCGCCGTTCCTGCTGCTGGCGGCGCTGCACTGAGGAATGGAAGAGCCTACACGTTGGGTCCGGTCCCGAAGACGAAAATCGCGTCGCCGGTGTCATTCCGCGCTTCCGAGGCATACCCGTAGAGCGGGGTCAAGATATCCCCGGCGTTGAACTGCACCTGAAGCCCGTCCTGCGCCGGGATGCCGTACGTACCGAAGATGTCGTTGAACTGGCGCGTCTCGTGCGGCTGCAGGGTCAGGATCTCGCTATGAAACGTGCTGTTGTTGTTCTTGTCATAGATCCTCATCGAGACGATCACGGTGACGTCATTGGGATTGGCAATCCCGACATTCACCCGGTTGCCGGCCAGTCCGGACAGGCCGTATACGTACGCCTGCCGCGACAGCTGGCTCAGTCCGATACCGGGAACGTTCTGCCCGAACTGTCCCGCGGGATTTCCTGCGTTGTAGATCCGCGCGCGCGCCTCGATGCTCGTGCTGCAGGAAAGCAGCAGCTGCCCCGACGAGTTGCTCATGCCGAAATTGTTCTGCACGATGTCTGGAAGCGAAATCGTGGAATATGGCGCGATGCTGAACGACCGGGTGATCGGGGCGCCGCCGGCGACATAGAACGTGACGGTGACCGCGGCTGTTGGCGAGTAGGGATTGCTGATGAAAACATCGGTCCGCCACTGTGTGCCACCGGCTCCGGGAAAACGGCCGACGATCGGGAGCACGACGGACGAATCGCCCGTTCGAAAGGCGCTCGCCCACGCCGGGAACAGAAACACGAGCAGCATGGTCATGAAGAAGAACCGACGCACGAAAAACCCCCTTTTGATCGTCAGGCCGGAGTCCGGGCTCCGTACTGCCGTTCGTAATACGCCTTGAATTCCGGGTTGCGTTCCTTGATCTCACGCCACCACGCCGCGTTCTCCACGTACCACTGCACGGTGCGGCGCAGCCCTTCTTCGAAGCCGGTGCTGCAGCGGAATCCGAGGCGTTCGAGCTTCTGCGTGTCGAGGGAGTAGCGCCGGTCATGCCCCTGCCGGTCGGCCACCGGCTTGATCAGCGACTCCGGCTTGCCGAGAATCTGCAGGATCCCGCGCGTGATCTCGCGGTTCTCGCGCTCGTTCCCTCCCCCGATGTTGTACACCTCGGAGTTCTCGCCGCGCTCGATCAGGAAATCGACAGCCGCGCAATGGTCCTCGACGAACAGCCAGTCGCGCACGTTCTTCCCGTCGCCGTACAGCGGCAGCGGGACATCGTCGATGGCGTTGGTGACGAAGAGCGGGATCAGCTTTTCCGGATACTGGAAGGGCCCGTAGTTGTTCGAGGCACGCGTGATGATCACCGGCAGTCCGTAAGTCTGCGCATAGGCGTAGGCCATCCGGTCGCCGCCGGCCTTCGACGCCGAATAGGGATTGCGCGGGCTGAGCGGATCGCGTTCGCTGAACGATCCGTGGTCGATCGACCCATAGACCTCGTCGGTCGAGATCTGCACGAACCGCTTTAGATGCGGCGCGTGCTTCCGGGCCTCTTCGAGGAGTACCAGCACGCCGCGGATGTCGGTGTCGATGAAGGTCCCGGCCTCCATCAGCGAGCGGTCGACGTGCGTCTCGGCGGCGAAGTTGACCACCACATCCACTCCGCCGGCGTACGCCTCGGCCACATCCGCGGGATTCGTGATGTCGCCGTGCAGGAAGCGGTAGTGCTTCTTCCCTTCGAACTCCGCGACGTTCTCGCGGATCCCGGCATACGTCAGCTTGTCGAGATTGACGACATGCGCGTCATCACCGTACTTTTGGAAAAGGAAGTGGATGAAGTTCGAGCCGATGAACCCGGCACCGCCGGTGACGAGATAGCGCATGACGCCGCGAGTCTACACTTCATGGGGTCAGGTCTTTCATTTGTGCTTTGCTACATAGGGTAGAGGGCACGCTCTCATCTTCGTAGAAAATCACAAATCCAAGACCTGACCCCCATCGGAGACCGTCGGTTACTGCAGGCCCCAGGTGCGCGTGAGGTAGTCGGCGAAGGTCAGCACGAACAGGACGCCGAGCCAGAGGAACGAGGCGATGATCACCACCCACGTCAGACGGGTGGAGTGGAAGACGTGCATGAAGAAGAGGATCACCAGCGAGGCCTTGACCGTGGCGATCGCCAGGGCGACCGGCGTGTTCATCACTCCGAGGTCGTGCTGCGCTGCGAAGACCGTCAGTCCCGTCAGCACGAGCAGCGACAGAAAGACCGTGATGTACATCCACATCGGAGCGACGTAATGCAGCGGTTCGTGGGGGTGCTCGCTCACGCGTGTCTCCCGATCAGGTACAGCAGCGGAAAGAGGAAAATCCAGACAATGTCCACGAAATGCCAGTAGAGTCCCATGATCTCCACCGGTGAGAAGTACTCGGGGCCGAAATGGCCGCGCCACGTACGCCACATGAACCAGACCAGTAGTCCAGCGCCGATGATCATGTGCAGGGCATGCAGTCCGGTCATGGAGAAGTAGAAGGTCATGAAAAGCTCGACCTTCGGGGCCATCGGGCCGTGCCAGGTGAAATACGGCCCGGGAAGAAGACCCTCGACGAAGTGCGCGTGGTACTCGATTCCCTTGATGATGAGGAATCCGCTGCCGAGGAGCAGCGTGCCCACGAGACAGTAAAAGGTCGCCAGCCGGCGTCCGAGTTGCGCGTAGTGGACGGCGAGAGCCATGGTCAGCGAGCTGCTGATCAGCACCGCGGTGTTGATCGTGCCGAGCTTCAGGTTCTGGAGCTGCGCGCCGGCGACCCACGCCTGCTCGTACGTGGTGCGGTAGACGGCGTAGGCCAGGAAGAGGCCGCCGAAGAAGAGGATCTCCGTCGCAAGGAACATCCACATGCCGAGGGTCGAAGCCTCGTGCTGCTGCCCCATGTCCTCGAAATGGTGCTGGAGGAAGGGGTGGTGTTCGTGTTCGTCTCCGTGCAGCGGTGCGTCAGACATGCTGCGTCTCCCCCATCGCCGTCAGGAAAGCCGGGTAGTCGTACGCGTCCCAGGTCACCGCGGGCGTCTCGTGGAAGTTATCTTTGGGCGGCGGCGAGGTCGTGGCCCACTCCAGACCGACCGCGCCCCAGGGGTTCGGTCCGGCCTTGGGACCGAACCGCAGGGACCACAGCAGATAGATCAGCGGCAGCAGATACCCGACCGCCAGCACGGAGGCGCCCGCCGTGGACATCACGTTCAGCACCTGGAACTCGGGCGCATAGGCGTGATAGCGCCGCGGCATGCCGACGTATCCCAGGATGAACTGCGGGAAAAACGTCAGGTTGAATCCGATGAACACCAGCAGGGCCGCCAGACGGGCCCACCATTCGGGATACATCCGTCCGGTGATCTTCGGCCACCAGTAGTGCAGGCCGGCGAAGTAGGCCATGACCGCGCCGCCCACCATGATGTAGTGGAAGTGCGCGACGACGAAATAGGTGTCGGTGACGTGCACGTCGATGCCCAGGGAAGCGAGGAAGATTCCGGTGACGCCGCCGATGGTGAACAGCCCGATGAAGCCGAGGATGTAGAGCATCGGCGTCTGCCAGGAGACCGAGCCCTTGTAGAGCGTCGCCGTCCAGTTGAAGACTTTGATCGCCGAGGGGACGGCGACGAACATGCTGAGGAACGAGAAGATCATCGCCGAGTAGACGGAGATCCCGGCGACGAACATGTGGTGCGCCCACACGAGAAACCCAAGGAAGGCGATGGCCAGCGATGAGAAGGCCACGAACTTGTAGCCGAAGATCTTCTTCCGGGTGAACGCGGCCACGACCTCGCTGGCCACGCCCATCCCCGGCAGAATCATGATGTAGACCGCGGGGTGGGAGTAGAACCAGAACATGTGCTGGTACAGCAATGGATCGCCGCCGAGCGCGGGATCGAAGATGCCGACGTGTGCCACGCGCTCGAACATCAGCATCACCAGGGTGATGGCCAGAACCGGCGTGGCCAAT
>DATFUW010000428.1:0-2726 GCA_035260605.1 Thermoanaerobaculia bacterium
CCGAGGACCAGCGCCGTCGCGTCTCCCCGGTACCGGCGCAGCGCGCGGGCGAGCAACTGCCCACCTTCACTTCGGTCACGAAATCGCATGCTCTTCATGGCTCGAGTCTTCCAGACCCTAACCACCGCCGCCACGCCGGATCTCACGGAGAAATTGCCATTCAGACACCGGCGGCGTGTGACTGCTGACCTGTTTCGCAGCTCCTTTCGGGTCCAAGTTGTGGTGGGAGACGTCGATGTCCAACTTCGTCCTTCTCTCCGGGACCTCACATCCGGCGCTCAGCGCCGGTATCAGCCGCGAGTTATCGGTTCCGCTCGGGATGTGTACGGTCGAGCGGTTTCCTGACGGCGAGACCACGGTGCACCTCCACGAGTCGGTCCGGAAGAAAGAGGTCTTCGTCATCCAGCCGACCTCGCCGCCGGTGAACGACAATCTTGTCGAACTGCTGGCCTTTGCCGATGCCTGCCGCCGCGCCGCTGCGGCGCGCGTCATCGCGGTCGTCCCGTACTTCGGCTACGCGCGCTCAGACCGGCGAGGCGGGCGGCGGGATCCGATCATGTCGAGTCTCGCGGCCGCCCTGCTGCAGACGGCCGGCATCGATCACCTGATCACCGTCGACCCGCACTCGCCGCAGATCGAGGGAAGTTTCCACATTCCGGTCGACACCGTCTCGGCCGTGGAGACACTCGCGGCCGCGCTGCGCGGGCGGATCTCGCCGGAGGCAGTGATCGTCGCGCCCGACGTCGGGGCTCTGCGCCTGGCCACGCACTACGGCACGCTGCTCGACCGCCCGGTCGTCGTCCTGCACAAACGGCGCGAAACGGCCAGGGAGACCGAAATCACGCACGTCGTCGGAGACGTGCTCGGCAGGCCGGCCGTCATCGTCGACGACATGATCTCCACCGGCGAGACGATCCGCAGGAGTATTGATGCACTGCTGGCCTCGCAGGCGCGGCCCGATTTCACCGTCGTCGCCACGCACGGGCTGCTCCGGGAAGGCGCACGGGAGAAACTCGATCACCCCGCGATCCGGGAAACGGTTGTGAGCAACAGCATTCAGCAGCCGGTCGACTGGCCGTCGCTGCGCTCCATTTCCATCGCTCCCCTGCTGGCGGAGGCGATTCGCCGCGTCGCCGATGTCTCGAAATCCGTCACGGCTGCCGCGGCATTTTGAATGAAAGGAGTCCCACGATGCAGATCAAGGAAATCATGACCAAGGCCCCGACCTGCTGCACACCGGAAACCACGGTCGACAAGATCGGGCGGCTGATGCTCGAGCACGATTGCGGGCAGATCCCGGTGTGCGACGGCACGAAGCTGGTCGGCGTGATCACCGACCGCGACATCGCCTGCCGCGGGCTGGCGAAGGGAAAAGACCCGCTGCGCACCACCGCACGGGAGATCATGACCCGGAAGCTCTTCACCATCAAAGAGACCGATCCTCTGGAAGACGTCGTGAGCCTGATGGAAGAGCATCAGGTGCGCCGCATTCCCGTGGTGCGCGACGGAAAAATCGTCGGCATCGTCGCGCTCGCGGACCTCGTACCGCACCTGCCGGCACCCAGGGTGACGCAACTGGTGCGTGCGATTTCGAAACCGTCGCGCGTCGTCGCGTGACCTGAAGGAGGAAGCCATGGTTCCCGAAACGAAGATGGATAGTCCCAACTACCTGCGCGACTGGGGCTTCGACACCGCGAAGTTCGAAGCGAAGGCAAGACAGTCGATGAAAGACGCCCGCGGCGACCTCAGCGAAGTGACCGGCGTGCTCCGCCAGTCGCTCGCCGACACCAAGCAGGTTCTGCTCGACCTGCAGAAGAACCGCGAGCCGATCGCCGCGGAGCTGAAGCACGGCTTCGAGAAGGCGTGGGACGAAATCGAAAAGGCCTTCGCCACAGCCCGGCAACGGATGCGCGAAGGGCGCCAGGCCGCGGCCCCCGGCCCTGGCGACGACTGGCTCGGCTGATCCTCATCACTCCCGTCATCCTGAGCCGCTCCGGCTCAGGATGACGCCCGGGAGAATGCGTATGCACACGACCAGACTCCTCATCGTCTACGCCACCACCGACGGACAGACGGCCAGAATCGCCCGGCGCATCGCCGACGTAGCGGGCATCGACGCCGATACCGAGTGCCGGATCTACGACGTAGGCGAGGTCCGGCCGGAGGCCATCGGCTGGTGCAACCGGGTGATCCTCGCGGCATCGGTCCATTTCGGACGGCACCAGCGCGCCATGTTGAAATTCGTCCGGCGGCATGGAGATGCACTTTCGGCGCTCCCCTCCGCGTTCGTTTCTGTCAGCGGCGCGTCTTCCTCTCCGAAGACGGCCGCCGAGGCTGCACGGTATACCGAAGACTTCATGCGCAGGAGCGGATGGCGGCCGGAGCGGATCGAGACCGTCGCCGGAGCGTACCTCTACACCCGCTACAACGCGCTGGTGCGTTTCATGGTCCGCCGCAGCGCCGCTCTCAGCCATCTCGACACCGACACACGCCGCGACTTCGAATACACCGACTGGGATCAGGTCGACCGCTTCACGCGTGAGTTCGCGTCAGGGATGGCGAGTAAAGTGGCGTGACGCGGGCGTAGAAGGCGTCGATCGCCGCGATGACGTTCTCCGCGATTGATGTAGAGCCGGCTCTCCAGCCGGCTGGAGGCGGCAGCTAGCTGAGTTCTCCAGCCGGCTGAGAGCCAGGCTCTACATGCCGGCTGAGAGCCGGCTCTACAT
>DATFUW010000429.1:0-13358 GCA_035260605.1 Thermoanaerobaculia bacterium
ATCGACGAATACACCCCCTCCCGCGACGAGCAGCAGCACGCCGGCGGGAAAGCTCCCGAGCTGGCGCGCATGATCGTGGAAGAGCTCAAGCCGTCGATCGATGCCCGCTATCGCACCGATCCGGCGTCGAGCGCCGCCGGCGGCTCCTCGCTTGGCGCCCTCTTCTCGCTTTCCCTCGGCCTCTCGCATCCGGAAGTCTTCGGCCGGCTGGCCATCATGTCGCCGTCGGTCTGGTGGGACCGGCGCTCGATCCTCACTCTGATCGACGCATTCGAAGGGCCGAGGCCCCGGATCTGGCTGGACGTGGGCGGGCGGGAGGGAGGGGACACCATCCGCGACGCCCGCGAGCTCCGCGACCGGCTGGTCCGCCGTGGCTGGAGCGGCCCGGAACTGCGGTACACCGAAGATCGGCGCGGCGATCACAGCGAGCGCGCCTGGGCCCGCCGGGCCCGGCCGATGCTGGAGTTTTTGTTCCCGCCGCGCTAGTTTGTTCGCTCGCATGCCCCTCGACGGCCTCGGGCGCCCGCTTCGCGATCTGCGGATCTCGGTCACCGACCGTTGCAATTTCCGCTGCCCGTACTGCATGCCGCGGGAGATCTTCGGGCGCGATTTCGAGTTCCTTCGCCGTGACGAGCTGCTGCGCTTCGAAGAGATCGGGCGGCTGGCGAAGGTCTTCGCGCAGGCCGGCGTGGAGAAGATCCGGCTGACCGGCGGCGAGCCGCTGCTGCGCCGCGACATCGAACAGCTCGTGGAAATGCTCGCCCGCACCCGCGGCATCCGCGATCTGACGATGACCACGAACGGATCGCTCCTGACGCCGGAGAAGGCGCGCGCCCTCAGCGCCGCCGGCCTCCACCGCATCAGCATCAGCCTCGATTCGATCGACGACGCCGTTTTCCGAGCCATGAACGACGTGAACTTCCCGGTGGCTCGCGTCCTGGGCGCGATCGACGCGGCGGCGGCCGCCGGGCTCCGACCGGTAAAGATCGACGTCGTGGTCAAACGCGGCCTCAACGACGCGACGATCGTCGATCTCGCACGCCACTTCCGCGGGACCGGACACATCGTCCGCTTCATCGAGTACATGGACGTGGGGACGACCAACGGCTGGCGCATGCAGGACGTCGTGCCGGCACGCGAGGTGCTCGACCGCATCGCGCGCGAGTGGCCGATCGAGCCGGTGGAGAAACACTACTTCGGCGAGGTCGCCGACCGCTGGCGGTACACCGACGGCGCCGGGGAATTCGGCGTCATTACGTCGGTCACCCAGCCCTTTTGCGGAAGCTGCACACGCGCCCGGCTGACCGCGGAGGGCAAGCTCTACCTCTGCCTCTTCGCCACCGAAGGCGTCGATCTGCGGCTGCCGCTCCGAAACGGCGCTTCCGACGAGGAGATCCTCGAAACCATCGGCGATGTCTGGCGCCGGCGCACCGACCGCTACTCGGAAATCCGCTCACGCGAGACCGCCGGGTTGAAGAAGGTGGAGATGTCGAGGATCGGCGGTTGAGCGCGGCGCCGCTCAGCCGTCAGTCTTTCCCTCCATCGAACTTCTCGTCCGCGCTCGACGGCACAGTCGAGAGGCGCACCGCGTTCCTGGTCGGGAGCTGCGGTTTGGGGCCGGCGGGCTGAAGGCGCCCCGAGTAGGTCTTCTGGCGCGTGGAGAGTCCTTCCTTGATCTGCTGAATCTGGCTTTTCTGCTTCATGCCCTTCGGCGTTGCGACAGGCGCGCCATCCCGCTGATGAACTTCTGCTTTCCGCCTTGCGAGGGATGGCGGACGGCAGTGTGTTCGATCCCCAGATGGGTGAGCGAGCGCTCGGCGAGGCGGCCGACCGCAACGATCTGCTCGATCCGAAACAGCCGCAGCAGCCGCTCGAGAAACAAGGCGCCGATGCGCAACTCCTCGGCGGTCGGAATGCGGTTCGACCAGGGATTGCCGTCGCGAAATGGATGAAAGGGAAACGCGTTCCACAGAAGCGGAAGGGGATCGATGCTCCCGATGGTCGCCCAGACCATGGTCGCGCTCGCCTCGGTCGAGAGCTTCGGTCCGGGCGTCGCTTTGCGGAATCCCCGTTCGGCGCCGAGCACCCGCATCATGACCGACTCGCTGGTGAATGGGATTCCGGTCAGACGTCCGCCGCGGTGGCTCGGCGCTTCGCCGACCAGCAGCATGCGGGGATCGCCGATGCACTGCAGGTAGAGGGCGAGGTTCGCGCGGCGGATGGCATTGGCCCGGTCGCCGTGCGCGTACTGATTGCAGGCGCAGCGCGTGAGCCGCACGCGCGAGAGCGCATCGATGAACGGCGCGAAACGGTCGCTCACCAGCCGCCGCCGCCGCCCCCGCCCGAGCTGCCGCCGCTCGAAGAGGGTGACGACACGCCGGAGGCGACAGTCGACATGGCGGCCCACGCGCCGCTCGCACCGGCGCCGCCGAACGCACCGCCGCCGCCCGTCCAGCTCGATCCGGACGAAGTGGAAGACGACGAGGACGATGAGGTGAAATCGCTCGCTGCCGTGCGCCCGAAGGCCGATCCGCCGGCAAACGAATGAAACCAGTGGTCGACGTTCGTCCCGAGCCCCATGGCGATCAGATACGGATACCACTCGTCGCGCAAATGCGGTGTCGGCGTGCGGAGCTGCGATTCGAAAAATCGGCGCGCCGCTGCCAACTGCCGGCGGAATGCGAGCTTGACCGCGGAGTCGCGCGTCCGGCTGACCAGCACGATCAGCGCGGCCATCGCCAGGCCGTCGAGGAACGCGGTGATGGTGAAGAACCACGACACCTCGTCGGCGACCGCCACCCAGCAGGACGTCGCCGCGATCGCCAGGACGACGAGCGCGACCACCGGAGCGGCCAGCGCTCCGCGTCCCATCCTCTTCCGCAGCGCCAGCGCCGCGAGCCCAATGCCGAACACTGCGGCGAAGATCGCAGCGAAGAGAATCCCGGATGCCGTGCCCCGCGTGCTGTTCACGCCGGCGATGCTGAGCAGGACCGCCGCCACCGCGCAGAGCGTCACGCCGAGGCCCGCGGCGGGAGCGCGGTCGCTCCACTGCGGCACATTCGCCAACTGCCCGTTCACCCAGTCGCGGATCAGATGCTCGGGGCTGAATCCGCTGCTCTTGTAGTGGTCGGCGATGCGCTTCGTATCCGTCTCCGTCTTGCCGAGGAAGAGCGCTTCGACCAGCTTTTGTTCGCCGTCCGGCAGCGTCGACCAGTCGACGTTCAGCTTCATGTGCAGGATGGGTTTGTTGCCGTCCTGCACCGTCCACGTGGTGATCTTTTTCTCCTGCGCCATGCGGGCCAGGATCGCGCCGACCTCCGCCGCGCCGATGGTCTCGTCCCACGCGGCGCCGGCCGCCTCCGGCGAGAGCCGGAAGACGTTCGCTTCCAACCAGTGGTCGTCGATGATCGACAGCGGCGGAAGCGGATCGAACCGTCCCTTCTGCCGCTCTCCACGATAGAAGGACCACGACAGAACGATGCCCGCCAGCAGCATCACGCCGGGAAGGACAGCCCGCTCGGCGGTCGTCGGAGCGACATGGACGCCGGTCGGAGCGCCGGCGCCGGCGTACGTCAATTCACGGTCCACGATGACGGTGTCTCCCGGCCGAAGGTTCTGCCGCCGGATGACCAGCGGAGACTCGATCCCTTTCCATACCGGATCGACCATGAGACGGAGCGAGAAGTTCTGAATCACGCCCGAGCGGTCGGGAAAGCTGAAATCGTGATTCAGTCGGATGCCCGCGCCCGACTGATCGAGGATGTTCGAGAGCAGGTAATCGATCTGATAATTGATGTGCTGGTCGTGGAACGGAGGGTCCGTTGCCCGCCGGCTGCGCCAGCGGACCGTCGCCGGCCCGCTGAAGTCCCAGTGATCGACTTTCGAGAGATCGCCGCGCGTGAGGACGATCGTCTGACCCTTTTCGACGCGACTGATCCGCACGACGTCGAGCTGCTGGCCGGGCCGGAGGTTGAAACTGCGTTCCCCACCGTTCCAGTCGCCGTCGAAGACCATGCTCTGCCGCTCGCTGACCGTCAGCCGTCCTTTCGCATCGAGCCGCGCGCTCACGCCGAGCGAGCTCCAGTAGAGCGACTTCGCGAAGAGCGGGCAAACCGAGAGGGCGACAGCGACTGCCGCGAATTTCCAGCGCATGCGATCAATTTACCATCAGCATGAACGCCGAACGGCCGACCGATCGCGACGAGTTGCTCAATCGCGCCTACGGCGTGGAGCATGCGGAATTCGTCACGCCCAGCGCGGCCGAGTCTGCCAAACCGCCGGAGGAGTGTCCGGAGTGCGGCTCGCCCGACGTCCGGCCGGTGCGCAAGCGCGCGGCGTTCGGCCTCTTTCTGCTGCTCGTCACCGGACTGGGCCTGGCCCTCGACGAAATGATGCCCGCCTTTCTCGCGGCGCTCACCGGCGCGATCGGCTTTCTGATCGCACCGCGCTGGCGCTGCACCGCCTGCGGCAACCGCTGGTCGTCCTGACCTCCGCGGGAACGATTCTTGGAGAAGTGTCGGGGGGAGGCCAATGCAAATGGGAATCGTCAATCAGCCGAAACCGACCACCCCGAAGTCGCCGGAGCCCGATCAGCGGCCTCTGCAGCCGGGTCAGACGACGGCGAGCTCGCCGGATCAGATGACCCCGCAGCGCGTCAATCCGCAGGTCCCGGAGACGCAGTCCGAACGGATCGCCGGCGAGGACCTCGACCATCCACGACGAGAGGAGAAGAAGAACTATGAAACCGAATGACGACGAAGTGCGCGGCAAGATCGACGAAACGTCCGGGAAGCTGAAGGAGAGAATCGGCCGCTCCCGTGGCGATGCCGACCTCGAGCAGGAAGGCGCCGATCAGCGCAACAGCGGGAAGTTCGAAGCCGACGTCGGCCATGCACGCCGCAAAGCGGGCGAGGCCGTGAAAGACCTCGGCGAACGAATCAACAAGCCGTAGATCACCCCCCGGACCTTCGGGTCCGGCTTTTCTTGCTCCTGTCTACGAAGAGTTTCGTTGACATTACGAATTGCTTCGTAGATGATTCCCGGCGAAGGAGAAATCATCATGAAGAGCCTTCTCTGGTTCGCCGTGGCAGCCGTCTTCTGTTGGACCGCGTACGCCGCCGAGCAGAGTCCCGACGGAGTCTGGACTGCGGAGTTGCGGGGCGGGGGCGCCGAGATCAGCCTGTTTCGCCATTGTCTCTCTGCGGACCACGGACGCCCGGGCATGCACCACGTCGTGGAGATCGAGGCCCCGGTGAGCCGATTCGCGGGACTCTCCGATGGCGACGCCGCTTCGCCGGCGGCGAACGTTTCGTTCGAACTGCGCGAGCCGGCGGGGACGATCGCCTTCGAGGGGCGGATGGCGGAGCGAACGGGCGCGGGTCATTACCGCTTCACGCCTGACCCGGGGTTCGTGCGGGAGATGGATTCGCTCGGCTACCGCGGGTTCACCGAGGACCAGTTCCTGATCTTCGCGGCGCGGGACTTCCATCCGCAGACCATTCGCGACCTGCGGGCCATGGGATACGAGCCCACACAGGAGCAGATCGAGGAGATTGCCCTCTTCGGGATCACGGCCGGCGTTCTGCACGAATTCGCCGGTCTCGGGTACCGGCATCTGACGCTGCAGGAGGCCGTAAATTTTCGGGTGGGCCGCGTCGATGCGGCCTGGATCCGGGACATGCGTGACCTCGGCTACGGCGATCTCTCCGCTTCCCAGGCCGCCAATCTCGCAATCCTCGGCGTCATGCCGGCGACGATCCGCGAGTTGCGCGCCCTCGGTTACGCCCGCCTGACCGCAGAGGAACTCGAACAGATGCGGGCCATGCGCATCACCCCCGACTACATTCGCACTCTGGCGGCGAAGGGGTACACGAACATCCCCGTCGGCAAGTTGATGCAGCTCCGCGCCCTCGGCGCCGACCGGATCCTCTTCAAGTGAGCATCGGGATGTCGATCCCGCGCTCACGCGCGACCTCGACCGCCCTTTCGTATCCCGCGTCGGCGTGACGCATGACGCCGGTGCCGGGATCGGTCGTCAGGACGCGCTGCAGGCGTTCCGCCGCTTCCGGAGTTCCATCGGCGACGACGACCATCCCGGCGTGAATCGAGTAGCCGATTCCCACGCCGCCGCCGTGGTGCACGGAGACCCATGTGGCACCGGAGACCGCGTTCAACAGCGCGTTCAGAATCGGCCAGTCGGCGATGGCATCGCTCCCGTCCTTCATCCCTTCGGTCTCGCGGTTCGGTGAGGCGACCGACCCGGCGTCGAGGTGGTCGCGCCCGATGACGATCGGTGCGCGGACCTTTCCTTCGGCGACGAGCCGGTTGAACAGCAGTCCCGCCTTCGCCCGCTCCCCGTAGCCGAGCCAGCAGATCCGCGCGGGGAGTCCCTGGAACTGCACGCGCTGCTGTGCCATCCGGATCCAGCGATGGAGCGGCGCGTCATTGGGGAACAGCCGGAGGAGCTCCTCATCGGTGGTCCGGAGGTCGTCGGGATCGCCCGAGAGTGCGGCCCAGCGGAACGGGCCTTTTCCTTCGCAGAAGAGGGGGCGAATGAACATCGGAACGAAGCCGCCGACCTGGAACGCGTCGTTCACGCCCGCCTTCTTGGCCTGGCCGCGAAGGTTGTTGCCGTAATCGAAAGTGATGGCCCCTCGGCGCTGAAGCTCCAGCATGGCGCGCATGTGGCGGGCCATCGTGGCGTAGGAGTGCTCGATGTACTTGGCCGGATCGCGAGTGCGCAGCGCGAGGGTGGCTTCGTAGCTCATGCCGGCGGGAACGTAGCCGTTCAATTCGTCGTGTGCCGAGGTCTGGTCGGTGAGGACGTCGGGGACGATGCCGCGCGCCAGCAGCGCCTCGAGCAGATCGACGGCGTTGGCCTCGACGCCGATGGAGACCGCCTCACCGGCGTCGCGCGCGCGCAGCGCGCGGGTGATCGCCGCGTCGAGTGAGAGAACCTTCTCATCGAGGTACTGTTTGTCGAGCCGGCGCTGGATGCGTGACGGGTCGACTTCGGCGATGAGGGCTGTGGCTTCGTTCATCGTCGCCGCGAGCGGCTGCGCGCCTCCCATCCCGCCCAGCCCCGCGGTGACGACGAGCTTTCCGCGCAGGCTGGTGTCGAAGTGCGCGCGGACGACGGCGGAGAAGCACTCGAACGTTCCCTGCAGGATTCCCTGTGTGCCGATGTAGATCCACGAGCCGGCCGTCATCTGACCGTACATCGTCAGGCCGAGCGCGTCGAGGCGGCGGAACTCGTCGGCCGTGCCCCAGTGCGGGACAAGGTTCGCGTTGGCGATCAGCACGCGTGGCGCGTTCGCATGGGTCTTGAAGACGCCGACCGGCTTTCCGGACTGCACCAGCAGCGTCTCGTCGTTCTTCAGGCGCTTCAGCGTGGCCACGATCGCCTCGAAGCACTCCCAGTTCCGGGCCGCCTTTCCGGTGCCGCCGTAGACGATGAGCTGGTCGGGGTGTTCGGCGACCTCGGGATCGAGGTTGTTCATCAGCATGCGCAGCGCCGCCTCCTGCTGCCAGCCCTGGCAGGAGATCGAGGTGCCGCGCGGTGCGCGGACGGTCCGGCTTTCGCCGACGGTGGTCGTCATGGTTTGATTCTATGTCTGATGGCCACCAAGAAGCAGGAGCGCGCGCTGGACATTGTTTCGCGGCTCAAGCGGATGTATCCGAAGGCGAAGTGCACGCTCGACTACACGAATCCATTCGAGCTGCTGATCGCCACGATGCTCTCCGCGCAGTCGACCGACGCCCGAGTGAACATCGTCACGAAGTCGCTGTTCCGCAAGTATCCCGACGCCCAGGCGTTCGCCGCGGCGACGCAGCCGGAGATGGAGCGCGACGTCCGGCAGACCGGCTTCTTCCGCAACAAGGCGAAAGCGGTGATCGCCGCATCGAAGGCCATCGTGGAGCAGCACGGCGGCGAGGTCCCGCGGACGATGGAAGCGCTGACCTCGCTTCCGGGCGTCGGGCGCAAGACTGCGAACGTGGTTTTGGGCAACGCGTTTCGCGCGCCGGTCGGCGTGGTCGTCGACACGCACGTGGCGCGCCTCTCGGCGCGGCTCGGCCTGACGTCGAACTCCGATCCGGAAAAGATCGAGCAGGATCTGATGAAGCTGATCCCGCAGAAGGAGTGGACCTCGTTCGCCCACCGGCTCATCGAGCACGGCCGGAAGATCTGCGTGGCGCGCAAGCCGAAGTGCAGCGAGTGCCGGCTGAACGAACTCTGCCCGAGCGCCGAGGAACCCGAGGTCTGACGAACGGGATGGGGTCAGGATGGGGTCAGGTCTTGAATTTGGTATTTGCTACACCCTGTGGAAAATACCAAATTCAAGACCTGACCCCATCCCTTCCATTCCTTAGGGAGGATCGTAGGTGTGCAGGGGCGTCCAGGGACCGCAGCGCGCGATGCGCCACGCCGTCCGGATTCCGCCGACGACCAGGCCGTACTTGCGGATCGACTCGCGCCCGTAATAGGAGCACGTCGGCTCGAACCGGCACTCCACGACGCCGCGCAGATGCGGCGAAATGTGCGCCCGATAGGCATCGATCGCGTGCAGCGCCGGCGCGGTGCCGAGTTGCTGCGCCGACACGAGCAGCAGCGCGCAGAGTCCGATTACGACTGCTCGTCGGCCTTTGCGGTGTCCCATAGCGTATCCATGGCTTCGAGCGTGAGCTGATCGAGGTTCCGCCCTTCGGCGCGCACGGCGCGCTCCATCGACTCGAACCGGCGCGTGAACTTCCGGTTGGCCGACTGCAGCGCTTCCTCCGAATTGACGTCCAGCTTGCGCGCGATGTTCGCGATGGTGAACAGCAGATCGCCGATCTCCTCGTGGATGGCGCGCGGATCGTTTGCTTCCACGGCCGCGCGCAGCTCGCCGATCTCTTCCTCGATCTTGGCGAACACATCCTCGGCCCGGCGCCAGTCGAACCCCACGCGCGCCGCTTTTTCCGTCAGCCGTCCGGCCTTGAGCAGAGCCGGAAGGGAGCGCGGCACTCCCGCCAGCACGCTCTTGTTCTCCGCCTTCCGTTCCTCGTTCTTCAGCTTCTCCCAATTCACCAGGACTTGCTCGGCGTCGTGCGCCTCGACGTCTCCAAACACGTGCGGGTGTCTGCGGACGAGCTTGTCATGGATCGTGCCGATCACGTCCTCGATGTCGAACGAGCCCTCCTCGCGCGTGATTTCGGCGGCGAAGACAGCCTGCAGCAGGAAATCGCCCAGCTCCTGCTGCAGTTCGTGACGCTCGTCGCGATCGATGGCCTCCACCACCTCATACGATTCCTCGACGATGAACGGTTTGAGCGAGCTCAGCGTTTGTTTGCGGTCCCACGGGCAGCCGTCCGGCCCGCGAAGCTTCTTCATGAGCGCGACGAGTTCGTCGAACGAGCGTTTGGGCATTTGCGGCATTCTACCGGCGCGGGACTGGCCCGTTTCTATTTCTGCTAGCATCGAACCACAGGCCCTCCGTCGATGACGGCATCTCTACATCCAAAATCCCGGCCACGGAAACGGTCGGCCGAGGAGCGATATCGATTTCTCTCCGGGATCCTCGAGTCGTTCGCCGGCACGCTCGAGCTTCGCGAGCTGCTGCGCCGCATTTCGCAGGCCACACTCGACGAGTTCGATGCCGACCGCGTCCTGCTGCTCCACCCCATCGGAGAGGAGAGCGCCTCGGCAAATGTCCGGTTCTCGCTGACCGCGCCGGGAGCGGCGCGGCCGATCGACGAGTCCCTCCCCGCGCGTCTCACTCCCGGCCTGATGCGGCGCGCGCTCACGGCGAGCGGCCCCATCGTGGTGCGTGAGGGGGATCCCGACGCCGACCCGCAGTTGCAGCGCGACTTCTGCATCCGCTCCGCGATGCTGCAGGTCCTCCGTCCGCGCGGAGACGAGTCGTGGGCCTTTGGCATTCACGACTGCAGGAGGCCGCGCGAGTGGACCGAGGATGAAATCTCGCTCTTCGCGGAGATCGGCCGTTACGCCACACTGGCCCTGGCGAACACGCTGCTGCACGACCGCGCCCTGCGCGAGATGGCGAAGGTCAGCGCGATCCTCGACCAGATTCCCGAGCCGGCCGCGATCTACGACGCGAACGGTGGCCGCGAACGGATGAACGCCGCGGCCACGCGGGAGCCGACGCAGCTCTTTGCTCCCGAGGCGGAGGGAATTCCGCCCGCCGGATACCGCAATGCCGACGGAACGCCCGCGCTTCCTTCGGCTGTTCCGGCGGCGCGCGCCCTGCGCGGCGAATCGGTTCGGGCCGAATATCGGGTGCGCGACAGCCGCGGGGCCGACCGGATCGTCCACTTCACGGCCGGCCCGATTCGCGACACCGAAGGGACGATCATCGGCGCGGTGGTCGTCTCGCGCGACGTCACCGAGGAACGCGAGGAGGTCTCGCGGGAAGAGCGGCGGCGAACGCGCGCCGAGTGTCTGGCCACGCTCGGCCTCGATCCGCTCACCCTGCTGGCCTTCGACAATCTCGACGGTCCCGCGCGGCGCATCGCCGATGCCGTCGGCGGCTCGGCGCGGATCTACTTCTACCGCCCCGGAAGCGAGATGCTGGAGATAGTCGGCTACGCCGGCACCGCGGAGACGGAGACCTTCCGCGACTTTTTCCGCGATCATCCGTATCGGCCGGGCGAAGGGCTTCCTGGGACGGCGTTTCAGATCGGCCGGCCGCTGCTGTTCTCCGAAGTGCGCGGCAATGACGTGATCGACTTCGGGCGCGACGATGCGGAGAAGAGGGTCAAGGCGGCGATGCACGAGCGCAGCCTCGTCGCCGCGCCGATCGAGTCGTACGGCGAACGGATCGGCGCGCTGGTGGTCTCGCAGTCGGAGACGGGCCGCAACTTCAGCACCGAGGACGTCGAGTTCGTGCAGACGGTGGCCGAGCGGATCGGTTCGGCGGCGCACGTACACCGCCTCACGCGGATCTCGCTCGAGGGGCATCGCGCCGCCGAGGAGCTGGCGCGCAGTGAAGTCGACGCCCGCGTTCGGCTGGAAGGAGTCCTGGAGACCGCGCCCGTAGGCATCGCCGTGATCTCCGCCGACGAACTGCGGTTCGAGATGGCGAACGCGCGGTGGATCGAGTTCGCCACGCTGTTCGGGAGGATTTCCGCCGAGACGCGGCTGCTCGGCTTGCGCGTCGACGAGGTCATTCCCGGTCTGATGCCCGTCCTGCGCCAGGTCGCGGAGAGTGGCGAGACGCAGGCCGCAGAGGTGCTCGAGATCCGCAGCGGTTCGCGCGTCCGGTACGTGAACCGGATCGTCTCCGCGGCGCGCGGGCGTTTCTCCGGAACGACGCAGAGCGTGACGGTCCTCGTCCAGGACGTCAGCGAGCAGGTCGTGGAAGAGCGTGCGACGCGCGAGCGCGAGTCGCGCCGCCGCCGTCATGCCGAGTGCCTGGCCAACATCGGGCTGGAGTCGGTGCCCATCGAATCATCACTCGAGGACCTGAGCGAGCCGGCGCGGCGCATCGCCGAGGCAATCGGCGGCACCGCCTTCCTCTATCGATATCTGCCCGGGACAGGCGAGCTTCGCCTGTCGGGGATGTCGTCGCCGCGCGCGGAGGCGGAGCGCTTCCGCGACTACCTCCAACGGAGTCCGTATCACGCCGGCGAGGGGATTCCGGGCACCGTGTTCCAGATCGGGCGGCCGCTGCTGTTCTCCGACGTCAAAGGGACGGCGCTGCTCGATTTCGGGCGGGACGATTTCGAACGGTCGCTGATCGAGGCGCTGCGCGAACAGAGCCTGATCGCCTCGCCGATCGAGTCGTACGGCGAGCCGGTCGGTGCGATCGTCGTCTCCCGGCACGACGACGGACGGAATTTCGACGCCGAGGATCTGGAGTTCGTGCAATCGGTCGCCGAACGGCTCGGAGCGGCGATCCACATCCATGAGCTCACCCGTATCTCGCAGGAGGGCCACCGCGCGGCGGACGACCTCGCCCGGCGGGAGGTGGACGCCCGCGTCCGTTTCGAAGCCGTGCTGGAGACCGCGCCGATCGGCATCGCGGTCATCTCCGCGGACGAGCTCCGCTTCGAGCTGGCGAACGCGCGCTGGCTGGAGTTCGCCTCGCTGTTCGGCAAGGTGGCCGGCGACACGCGCGTGGACGGGCTGCGGATCGACGAGGTGATCGCCGGCTGGGACCAGACGCTGAAGGGCGTGGCCGACTCCGGCGAGATGCGCATCGACGAGGCCTACGAGATCCCTCGGCGCAGCGGAGGGCAGCTCTACATCAATCGCATCATTTCCCCGGTGCGCGGGCGCTTCTCGGGAGTCACACAGAGCCTGACCGTGCTGGTGCAGGACGTCACCGAGCAGATCCGCGCGAGACATGAGATCGAGGCCCTTGCGCAGATGATGGCCGAGCGCTCCGCGCGGCTCGATTCGATCCTCGGGTCGATGACCGACGCGCTCTGGGTGTACGACGCGCGCGGAGAGGTCGTCGATGTGAATCAGGCCGGGCTCACGATGTTCGGGATCGGGTCGCGGAACGAGGCCATCGCCCTCGGCTCGTTCGAGAAGTTTTCGCTCCGGCATTCGGACGGCCGGCGCATCGTCGCCCACGACCTTCCGCACGCCCGCGCGCTCGCCGGCGCGATCGTCCCCGATTTCCTGGCCATCGGACGGCATCTGATCAGCGGCAAGGACCTCGACCTCTCCATCGCCGCCGCGCCGATCGAGAGCAACGGCGTCGTCGGCGCCGTGCTCGTCATCCGCGACATCACGGCCCTGCAGGAACTCGACCGCAAGAAGGACGAGTTCCTTTCGGTGGCCTCGCACGAGCTGCGTACGCCGCTGACCACGATCAAAGGCTATACGCAGCTGCTGGCGCAGATCGGGCCGGAAGGGGCGGGCGAGGAACGCGCCACGTATCTGAACTCGGTCCTCGGCGAGATCGACCGCATGATGGGCCTGATCACAGAACTGCTCGACGTCTCCCGCATCGAGACGAACCGGCTTCAGGTCGAGCGCCAGCAGGTCCGCTGGCTGGATTTCCTGCAGCGGCGCGCCACCGCGTTCCGCGTACAGAACCCCGGCCGGGTCATCACGTTCCACACCGAAATCGAGGAAGTGCTGCTCTCGATCGATCCCAACCGGATGCGGCAGGTCATCGACAACCTCCTGTCGAATGCCATCAAGTACTCGCCCGAGGCCAGCGAGGTGACCGTGCACGTCTCCAGGGAGGGCGGCGCCATGCACACGGCGGTCGTCGATCGCGGGATCGGCATCCCGGCCGACGAGATCCCACGCCTGTTCGACCGCTTTCATCGCGCGCGGAACGTCTCTTCCCGCTACTACGGCGGGCTGGGCCTCGGGCTCTACATTGCCAAGGCGATCGTCGAGG
>DATFUW010000430.1:0-3711 GCA_035260605.1 Thermoanaerobaculia bacterium
CAGGCGATCGGCCGTCTGGCGAACGGATGCCGCCGACTGGAGCAGCCCGACGTACGCTTCAGCGGGGCGGCGGGAATGCTGTTCGGGAAGGCGCAGCTCGAACGTCCGCTTGCCGAGGTCGTCCGCATGCTGGGCGAAGTCCCAGATATGGCGGCCGAACAGGACCTTCACTTCCATCTCCGGGGTGGAGGGCGTCCAGCGCGCCACCAGCTCCATCAGGTTGACTTCGATGAACCGGAAGGTGGCGATGGATGCGGCGCGCTGCGGTACTGAAAGGGTGAGAGTCACGTCATGACCTCCTCGATGGAGTGAGCGGTTTCGTCAGGGTCTCCGGGCCAGAGTGCATACAGTTTTGCATGAGAGAGGAGGCGGATCAATTCGAAGACCCGCTGGGTGTGCGGAGCGTTGGCGAAGGAGCTGTAAATCGGCCGCAGATTGGCGAGCTCGCGGCCGTCGTTGGCCAGGGACAGGAGCTTCGTCTCGGGCGCGAACCCGCGCAGAAAGAAGATCGCCGAGGCCGGCACCGGTCCCGATTCATTTTCGGGAAGGAGCGTGGCTACGTCGACCCGCAGCGATTCGTCGCGCTCGACGGCGCGCGGTGAGGCCACGGCCAGGGCCTGATCGATCAACTTCGCGCGCGGACCTTCGCGGATTCCGACCGGACGCCGGAACGGCACCAGCTCGCCCGTCGCCGGTGCATAGCAGGCGCAGGAGTCGGCGAGGATGGCGTGCCCGCGCGCGGCGAGGGCCAGCGACGTCGTCGACTTTCCGGCCTTACGCCGCCCGACAATCAGAATTCCGCGCCCGCCGATCGACAGCGCGGAGGCATGAAAGAAAATCAGATCGTCGCGAAGCCGAAGCGAGCCTCGATAGAGCAGCGTGAGCAGCTTGATCCGCCAGTCCTCACGCGATTTCCGGAAGAGACACACGTCGTCCCGGAAGGCGAAGAGCGGAGGCTCGCCGGGCAGCCACACCTGCATCCAGCGCTCGTCCTCCGACGGCCCGGATTCGAAGGGGCAGTCGGGGAAGGAGAGGCCGAAGAAGACATCGTCATTCGTCTGCGGGAGTCCTCTCTTGCGCAGCCACATGCAGCCGAATTCGCTTTCGTCGGCGCCGGCGCGGATCGTGGCGGAGACGAAAGTATCCTGCGTCGGCGGGCCCTCGACAGGAGCCGTCCCTCCAAACGCCGCAAAGAAATCGTCGAAGAGCGCCCGGTCATCGCTGTCGAGCGCAACCGTCTGCTCGGCGAGAACGGCCGTGCTCGACCACACGCGGTCCGGTTGATGGCGGGTGCAATGCGCGAGCAGGTCGTCGTAATCGAATGCTGCAATGACTGGCGACGGCATCCTGTCGTGGTGAGGATTCGCTGGGGAGCGAAAAAATCACATTCGGGCGCCCGAGAGGCGCCCGAATGTGAAAGAGGAAAAGCGGATCAGACTCGATCCTAGGTGCAGGGGCACGTCGTGCCCATGATCCACCAGGTGTTCATCGACTGCGTGATCTGGAAGGTGTTCAGGATGTCTCGCTCACTCATCACCTGGAGGCGGGGGGGTTCGTACGCCGGGAGTTCCACAACCTGATCCATGACGGGGTTGGCAACCTTTTCGTTCATCGCTCCTCCTACAGTCTTCCCGGTTCAGCTTTGTGCTTGAACCAATCCAAGAGATACGAGTTCGTTGACTGCCGCATTCAGGTCGGTGACCGCCGAGGCCGCGTCGATTTCGCTGAAGCTCGTTTTCATCCGCTCCAGGATCGCCGCCTCGGTCTTCTGACCGTCGCATTCGCGCCAGACGAAAGCCATGGTCCGGTTCAGAACGTAGAACTTCGAGTTCGCCGGATCGAACAGCATCAGGTCGGTCTCCAGAGGAGCCTCCTCGACCTTCGGATTGCGCGACAATTTCTTCGAGTCACTCTCAAGCATGATGCAGGTCACTCCGGCATGTGATCGAGGCAATAGTCTATCGATCCTCGAGCGTGCGAGTCAACGGCCCCCGTTCAGAGGGAGACGGAGAAGGCTCTCCGCCACAGGGCGAGCATCCAGAGGCGCCACATTCCCCGGTAGTCGCGGTGTTCGCCTCGCTCGAATCCATGGACGAATTGCCGCAGCCGTCGGCGGTCGAAACAGGGAGCCGCTTCCAGCCCCGGGTCGTTGAGAGCCTCCCGGACCCAAGGCCAAAGCGGCCCCGGGATCCACTCGCCGTCCGGCGTCGCAAACCCCATCCGGTCTTTGCGTTCCGTGATCTCGGGGGGCAGAACCCCCTGGCGCGCGAAGTCGCGCAGCACCCGCTTGCGGGTCCCCGACCCCACCTTGAACCCCGCGGGGAGGCTGAAGGCATACTCGACGAGCCGCCGGTCGAAGTACGGCACGCGGGCCTCGATCGAGAACCGCATGGCGTTCTTGTCGGCGTAGGCCAGGATGATCTTCGCGTTGCCCCACTTGACGTCGTGGTGCAGGCGTTCGTCGATCGTTCGGGAGCGGTCGGCGCCGTTGAGGCTGGCGTACTCGGCATTGATCCAGCGCCCGCGGCCGCGGACGGCCTGCGCGGCCCGGTACAGCGCCGGCTTGACCAGCGCGCGCGCCACCAGCCGCGTCGTGGACATCGAGTCGCGGCGGGCAATCGAGGCAGCCTCCCGCCCGAAGCGGCCGAGCCGCCCGCTCCGAAGGTGATCGATCAGCAGCAGCCGCTCGTGATACGGATAGCCGGCGAAGATCTCATCGGAGCCCTGCCCGTCCAGCACGACGGTGGTCGACTGCTGCCGGCAAAGCTCGAACGTGCGGAATTGCGCGAACGCGGGCATGGCCAGAGGAGGCTCTTCCAGCGCGGTCACCACCCGCTCCGCGTTGGCCGCGATCCACTCGGGCGAGAACGTCGTCTCGAAGTTCTTCATGGCCGACTTCTGCACGAGCGCATCGACGTACGGAAGCTCGCAATAGCGCGGTGCGGCGGTCCGGAAGCCGAACGAGAACGTCGGAGCATCGGCGCGCTGGCGAACGAGGAGCGCGGCGATGGTCGAGGAATCGAGGCCGCCGGACAGCAGACTCCCCACGCGCACGTCCGCGTAGCTGTGGCTGCGGACGGATTCGGTCATCAGCGCGCCGACGTGCTCCACGGCTTCCCGGTAGTCGGGCGCGGGGCGGCGTTCGCGAAACGAATCGAGGTCCCAGTAGGAATGGAAGTCGAGATCCGCGGCGGGCGCTCCCAGCGGAACCGTTGCCCAGCAGCCGGGCGGAACGGACTGCACGCCTTCGAAAAACGTATCGTCGAGGACAGTGTCGCGGTCGCCGGCGAGAAACGAGCGCACGAGCCGCCGGTTCGCGCCGACTTCCGAGCTCACCGCAAGGATCTGCCGGATTTCCGAGGCGAGGAGCAGGCGGCCAGCTTCACGGCGATAGTAGAGCGGTTTGATTCCGAACCGATCGCGCGACATCACGACGCGGCGCTGCCGCAGATCGAGCAGCACGATGGCCCACATCCCCTCGAACCGGCTGAAGCAGTCGCTCCCCCACCGTTCGTACGCGGCCAGCACGACCTCCGTGTCGCCGCTCGTCTGAAACCGCCGGCCGCCGGCCTCGAGCTCGGCGCGAAGCGACTGGAAGTTGTAGATCTCGCCGTTGAAAACGATCCACGTCGTTCCGTCCGGCGAGACCATCGGCTGATCCGCGGCATCGGTCAGGTCGACGATCTTCAGCCGCCGGAAGGCGAGCGCGGC
>DATFUW010000431.1:0-3007 GCA_035260605.1 Thermoanaerobaculia bacterium
AACAGGATCACCCCCGGCAGCGTCTCCAGCCCCTGGTAGTCGCCCTCGGGATCGATCACGCAGACGGAGTAGCGCTGGATGATGAGCTGCTCGATGAGCAGTCCGGCAATCCACGACTTCCCCGAACGGGGATCGCCGACCACGAGCAGGTTCCGCCCGCCAATCCGCAGCGTCACTGGTTTCCCCTCACCGTCGCGCCCGAGCAGCAGCGGCGGCCGGTGCGGGCTCGTGGATGCCAGCCGCGGGCGCGATGCCACCTCACGGATGTAGGCGGCCACCGCCGGGGCGCCGTCGCCGCGGACGATCTCGTCTGCGCGGCGTTGCAATGCCTCGCTCCCCCATTCCACCGCGGCTCCGATCTCCACGACAGAGAGCATTTCGTGATCGTTCTCCGCGTTCCCAACGGCAACGGCGTTGTGGACCGAGAGCCGCAGCGCCCCGAGCGCTTCCCGCAGCCCGACTCCCTTGCTGACGGACTGCGGCAGGAGCATGAAACGTTCGCGGTTGAACTCCAGCACGAGCGGCAACTCGAGCTCGCGGATCGCGGACAGCGCCTCGTGCGCGTATCGCGCTTCCAGCTCGATGACCGACTGCCCGGCAACCACAGGAATGCCGGCCCGGCGCAGCCGCGTCAGCAGCGGCTCCGCGGGAGGATGTCCCAGGAACAGCGTGCGTCCGCTCGATGGGAAGGCGATCAGCGCCCCGTTCTCCGCCACGACGGCGTCGACGATGCCCAGGCCCCCGATCTCTTCGCGGAGATGTTCGAGCCGCCGGCCGGTGACGATCAGCACGGCGATGCCGGCGGCGCGGAGATCGCGGATGGCCGCACGCACCGAGCCGTCCAGCCGCCCGTCGCGGTCGGTGATCGTGCCGTCGTAGTCGAGCGCCAGAACGGTGAGTTTCATGATTTGGGGCGGGCGATGCCGCCCGCCCCCACCGAAGATCTTACGGCCGGATCTCGATCCGGTCGACGACCTTCGTCACGCCCGGAGCGGACCACGCCGCATTCACGGCGTCTTCGCGTTCCACCCAGGAGCGCACCGCGCCGGTGAGCGTCACGCTGCCCTCGGTCGTCTGCACGACGATGTGCTTGGCATCGAGCTCGGCGTTGCGCTTCAGCGCCGATTCGATCTTATCCTTCACATCGACCGACTGCACTTTCGGGCGGACGACGATCTGGTTGCTCAACCCGCGGACGCCGCGCAAATGGCGCACCGCATCCTCGGCTGCGCGTCTCTGGTACTGCCAGTCCACCTCGCCATCGAGCGTGAGCCAGCCCTTCGTGACCGTCACTTCGATCCGATCCTTCGGGATGCTGAAGTTCCAGTTCAGCGCATTAACCGCCGAGAGCGCGATGTCGGAATCATCGCGGTGTTCGGTGTTTTCGAGCACCACTTCGATGTCGTTGGCCACGGCACGCACGCCGAGCACCCGTTTGGCGATCTTCTCCGCGCTCCATTTTTCGGAATACCCGTGCACGGTGCCGGTCAGTGTGATCACGCCGTCGACCGCCGCGACCCCGATCTTCGACGCGTCAATCACCGGATCCCATTCCAGCTCGTCTTCCACGTTGTGTTTCAGCGGTGTATCGAGTGATTTCGTCATCATCGTCACCTCCTCCTCAATTGATGTAGTGCCTCGAGCGGAAATCGGCCAGTCAGACGGTCACCGCGCTCGCTGCCCATCAGTCACAACCGCGCCGTCGCGGGCATCACCGCCCGCCGTCCGTCCCGGCCCCACGATGCCAGCGGGGAGGGTGCGCACATGTCCGAGTTCATTCGCTGGTTCGAGGAGCTGTCGCTCAAGGACGTCCCGCTGGTGGGAGGGAAGAACGCCTCGCTCGGAAGACTCATCGGGACGATCGGGGACTTCGATATCGCCGTGCCGCGGGGGTTCGCCGTGACGGCCGACGCCTACCGCACGTTCCTGGACGAGAACGGACTGCGCGCGGCGATCGGCGAGGAAATTGAGCAGATGCGCCGCAACGCGATCTCGGTTCCGCACGCCGGCCGCGTCATCCGCCGGATGATGCTCGGCGCGTCGATGCCACAGGCCGTGGCCGCCGAAATCCGGAGCGCGTATGCAGAGCTGTCGCGCTGGTGCATGGGAGATTCGGCTGCAGTCGCCGTCCGCAGCAGTGCCACCGCCGAGGACCTCCCCGAGGCCAGCTTCGCCGGCATGCACGAGAGCTTTCTCAACGTGAGCGGGGCCGACGATGTCGTCGACGCCGTCCAGCGCTGCTTCGCCTCGGCCTTCACCGACCGGGCGATCGTCTATCGCGAAGAGAAACACTTTGACCACCTTGCAATCGCACTCTCCGCCGGCGTACAGAAGATGGTTCAGGCGGAGCGCGGCGTCTCCGGCGTGATCTTCACCATCGATCCCGACAGCGGCTTCCCCAATGTCGTGGTCATCAACGCTTCGTGGGGATTCGGCGAGCTGGTGGTCAAGGGAATGGTCAATCCCGACCAGTTCACGGTCTTCAAGCCCCTTCTCTCGGACCGCGTGCTCCGGCCGATCATCGAGAAGACGCTCGGCGCGAAGGCCAGGAAGCTGGTCCTCCGTCACGGCATTGGACACTCGCTGCACGAGGTGTCGACTTCCGGCGCCGAGCGGCAGGCGTTCGTCCTGGCCGATGACGAGATCCTGCGGCTGGCGCGCTGCGCCGCGCAGATCGAGCTGCAATACGGCGCGCCGATGGACATCGAGTTCGCCAAGGACGGCATCACCGGAGAGCTCTTCGTGCTGCAGGCGCGTCCCGAGACGGTGCAGAGCCGGAAACGGCACGACGTGCTTTCCAGTTACCGGCTGCGGCGCCGCGGAAAACGGCTGGTCAGCGGCACGGCCGTCGGCGAGGCGATCGTCTCCGGGCGCGTGGCCCGCGTCCTCGAGCCGGCGGACATCGACAGCGTTCCCGACGGTGCCATCCTCGTGGCCACCGCCACCGAACCCGACTGGACGCCGGTGCTCGAGCGCGTGGCCGGCATCGTCACCGATTCCGGTGGCC
>DATFUW010000432.1:0-8071 GCA_035260605.1 Thermoanaerobaculia bacterium
GCCCGTCGATCCGCTCCGCGCGCATGGGATTGCGCTTATAGGCCATGGCCGACGATCCGACCTGTTCTCGTTCGAACGGCTCCTCGATCTCGTGCATGTGCTGCAGCAGGCGCATGTCGTAGGCGAACTTCGACGCCGACTGCGCGAGCCCCGAGAGGGCAGCCACGACCTGCGCATCGATCTTACGCGTGTATGTCTGCCCCGACACCGGCACGTTCCTGCGCAGCCCGACCTTCTCCGCAACGAGCTGTTCGAGCCGCTGCACCTTCGATGCATCGCCGCCGAAGAGGCTGAGGAACGACGCCTGCGTGCCGGTGGCTCCCTTCACGCCGAGCAGCGCGAGCTGGGTCTGACGGAACTCGATCTCGCGGATGTCGAGCAGGAGATCGTAGAGCCAGAGCGCGGCACGCTTTCCGACCGTCGTCAACTGCGCCGGCTGGAAGTGCGTGAAGGCGAGTTGCGCCGTGCCGCGCCACGCCCAGGCGAACTCGCGCAGACGAGCGATGACGGTCACGATCCGCTGCTTCACGATCGCCAGCGCCTCCTGCATCTGCAGGACGTCGGCGTTGTCGGTGACGTAGGCGGAGGTGGCGCCGAGGTGGATGATCCCCTTCGCCGCGGGCGCCTGGAGGCCGTAGGCGTAGATGTGGGCCATCACGTCGTGCCGGATCTCGCCCTCCCGGCGCTCGGCGTCCTCGTAGTTGATGTCGGTGGCGTGCGCTTTGAGCTCGGCGACCTGGGCCTCCGTGATCGGAAGCCCGAGCTCCCGCTCCGCTTCGGCGAGCGCGATCCAGAGCCGCCGCCATGTCCGGAACTTGAAATCGGAGGAGAAGAGGTAGGACATCTCCCGCGAGGCGTAGCGCTCAGTGAGAGGATTGGACGCGGAGTCGCGTTTCACGTTCGAATTATAAGCGGTACACTAGCCACCGAGATGCCATCCCCGGCGGCGGTGCGGGATTCGCGGGTGACGGCGCGTGCATTCACGCTGCTCGCGGGGATCCTCGTCGTCGTTCTCGGCGTTTCGTTCTTCCTCAGCAATCGCGGCGTTGCCAACCTCCAGGAGGCTCGCAAGCGCGTCGCCGAGCTGCATGCCGACATCGACCGGCTGAAAGCGGACAACGCCCACCTCCGCGCCGAAATCGATAGCGTGCAGCGCTCCACTTACGCCGTAGAGCGCATCGCCCGCGAAGACCTCGGCATGTCGAAACCAGGAGAGGTCGTCTACATCCTGCCGCACCGGCGCTGAGATGGGGGTCAGGTCTTGAATTTGGTATTTTCTACAGGGTGTAGCAAATACCAAATTCAAGACCTGACCCCCATCCCGGACCCCATCCCGGATGCTATCGCCCCTGGGCGATGGCTGTGGCGCGGTCGACCTCGGCCGTGTAGGCGTCGATGACGCCGGCCACGATGTGGATCTCCTTGTTCGCTTCGGCCCAGTCCTTCTGCTCGACCGCTTCGCGCACGCCGGGAACAGTCTTCACGCCGTAGCCGGTGTAAAAGCCGGGCGCGTAGATCTGGTGCCGGTACCAGGGCCGGCGCGGGAGGCCATCCTGCGTGATCAGCGCCTGCTCGGCATGCATCAACACCTGGTCGAGTTGCGCTTCGCGCGCTGCCGCATCGGGCGCGTCGGACGGCAGCGACGACGCCGCCTTCTCGTAGGCCTGCGCGCTCTTCCGCAGCCGGGCCACCGCATTCTGCAGCGGCGAGAAGTCGAGATACGGCACCGGCGTCTCGGCCGCGGGCGGGACGTAGGTCTTGGTCGGATCGGCCGCGATTTCGTATGCGTGCTCGGCCACGAGGCGTTCCTGATCCTGCGCCTCGGCGCGCTCGGTGTCCGCCAGCTTCACCAGCTCGTCGATATAGCGCGACATGGTGTCGGCGAAAGTCGTGAACTCGATCGGAAGGACGTCGGCGTCCGCCAGTCGCAGCACCAGCCGCCCCGTCGTCTCCGCCTGCGTGACCCCGTACTGGAACGTCGGATCGCCGAAGTGTTCGTACCAGTAGATATCGTCGTAGATGGAGTGATAGATCCCCCCACCCGACTCGCCGCCGTAGCCGATGTTCATCGCCGCGATCCCGGTGTGCTGCAGGAACGGCGTGTAGTCCGATCCCGATCCGAGGGCCGACAGGCGGATCAGCGCATGCTCGCGCGCGGCCTTCCGCCGCTCCGGGGTGGCGGCCAGGACCTGATCGCGCATCTCCCGCCGTTCGAGGACGGAGACTTTCCGCTCCGGATCGACGACGTCGCGGGCCACCTGAGTCATCAGCCGCTCGAGGCTGTGGGAACCCCCGGCGCCGAGGAACCCGCGGCCGTTCGAGTCGGAGTTGATGTAGACCGCCGCGTGCTGTTTCAGCTCCTCGGCGTGTTCCTCGGCGAACTCCGTCGAGCCGAGGAGCCCTTCCTCCTCGCCGTCCCAGGCGGCGTAGATGATCGTCCGTTTCGGACGCCATCCGCTCCGGGCCAGCTCGCCGACGGCGCGTGCCTCCTCGAGCATGGCCACCTGCCCGCTGATCGGGTCTTCGGCGCCGTTGACCCAGGCGTCGTAGTGATTGCCGCGCATGATCCACTGATCACCGCGTTCGCTCCCCTGCAGGCGGGCGATGACGTCGTGAATCGGGACGAGCTTCCAGTTGAAGGCCACCTTCAGATGGACGTGCGTCGGTCCCGGTCCGAGGTGATAGGGGATCGGCAGAGCACCGCGCCAGTCGGGGGGTGCGACCGGCCCGCCGAGCGCGCGCAGCAGGGGCAGCGCGTCGCCGTAGGAGATCGGCAGGACGGGGATCTTCGTCAGCACCTTTACGTCCTTGAGGTCGAGGCGCTTGGCGTTCGCGGTCGCGCCGACGCCGGGCGTCAGGGGATCGCCGGAGTAGACCTCCATCTCCATGACCGATCCGCGCTGTCCGCCCCATTCGTTGCGGTACGGCCCATTCGGATAGACATCGCCCTGATGGTAGCCGTCATCGCGCGGATCGGAGTAGATGATGCAGCCCACCGCGCCATGCTCCGCGGCGACTTTCGGCTTGATGCCGCGCCACGATCCTCCGTATCGGGCGATGACGATCTTGCCCTTCACGTCGATCCCGTGGCGCGCGAGCTCGTCGTAGTCGGCCGGGACACCGTAGTTGACGTAGACCATGTCGCCGGTGACGTCGCCGTCGATGGAGTAGCAGTTGTAAAGCGGCAACTGAAGAGCCGTCTGATCGGAGGTCGGGTCCTGCGGCAGCGGCGGTTCGGCCAGCCTCGCCGTGTAGCGCGACGGCGAGGTCATCTCCAGCACGCGAACCTTGGGCGTGGGGAAGAGCACCTGATACTCCTCGACGTGGGTGTCGTATCCCCATGACTTGAACAGCGACTCGATGAAGTCGGTGTCCTGGCGGTCGTACGCCGATCCGATCTCGTGAGGACGGGCGGCGAGTTTCTCCAGCCAGGCGCGCAGGTCGGCCGGATTCATGTGCGAATCGAACTGCGCCTCGAGCGCGCGTTCCTTCGCCGCCCCCGCCGGGGTGAATCCGTAGATCGGTTTCTCCTGGGCGAATGCGGTCGTGGTCAACAGAAAGGCAAGCAGAAGCAGTGAGCAGCGTCGCATGAGCCCGCATTCTATTTCAGAACTTCACCGTCGCCGCCACCTGAAACGCGCGCCCCGGGTCGACGTTGTTGATCCCTCCGAGAGGCTGGCCGAACGTCGGCAGCGGCTGACCGTTCGCCGCGTTCCCGTACACGCTGTTTCGGCCGACGATGTTGGCGCGGTTCGTCAGATTGAACCCCTCGGCCCGGATGCCGACCCGCACGCCGCGGCGCAGCGGGAAATCCTTCTGTACGAACGCGTCGAGCTCGAAGATCGAGCTCCCCCGTCCGTGATTGCGCCCGATCACCGAGCCGTCGATCACCGGCCGGTCGGTGTTCGCGCCGTCGCCGTTGTTGTCCGTCCCGGTGGTGAGGTTGAACGGCCGGCCCGAGGCCGCCGTGGCCACCCCGCCGACGACGATATCGAACGGCACGCGCCGCCATACCGTCAGCACGCCGCGATGGCGCTGATCGAGCAGGCTGTCGGCCCATTCGAGGCTCCGCAGCCCGACGTCGTTCGGATCGCCTCCCGGCGCGTCCGGCTCGACGTTGTTCGTGGTGTGCGACCAGGTGTAGCTCGCCAGCACGCCGAAGCGGTCCTGGAACGTCCGGCGCACGTTGACCTGCAGCGCACGGTACTTGCTCGCGCCGGAGTTCGTCGTCACCAGAATGCGCCGATAGCCGTTGGCCACTGGAAGGATCGGGCGGGTGGCGTCGGCAGCCGCGGCGGAGCGCGTCTGCCCCGGCTCGGTGCGGACGAACGGCGCCGGCGCGTTTGCATCGAGGTTCCATGGGATTCCCGTGGTGTGCGACGCGACCACGTCGGCCGAGAGGAACCATTCGCGCGCCAGTTGGCGCTCGAACCCGATGGTCGCCTGCTGCGTGCGCGGATTCTGGAGCTGGCCGGGATAGAAGCGGAGCTTCGACACGTCGAAGAACTGGCTGTAGTACGCCGCCTGTCCGGGACGGATCGTGACGTCGCGGGCCGGAAGATTCGCACCCGTCGGAAGCGCGGAAATCGGCACGAGCGACGTCGGAAACCCGAGCTGACCCGGCGCGACGCCGAAGTTGAAAAAGCCGGTCGGACCGCCGAGGAACCACGCGGCCGCGATGTTCGACTGCAGCTCCGAGTCATAGAGCCCGTAGCCGCCGCGAATCACGGTCCGCGGACCGGCGGTGTATGCGAATCCGATGCGAGGGGCGATGTTATTGTCGTCGCCGGTGAGCTTCTGGCGGTCGTAGCGCACGCCGAGGTTGAGCGTCAGCGCAGGGACCGGGCGCCAGTCGTCCTGCACGAACACGGACCAGACGTCGTCGTTGACCTGATAGCTGACGTTGCCGAAGCCCTGCGTGTAGCGCTGCACGTCATCGATCGTCAGACTCGAGGTCGGAACGCTCGCCGGGATCCCGCTCTTGAACGTGAATTGTCCCAGCACGAACGGCGCGCCGAACTCCTGACCGTTTCCCCCGGAGCGGGAGTGGAGCAGGTCTCCGCCGATGCGGATGGAATGCGCCCCCTGCACCCAGTTAAAGGTCTCGGCGAGCTGGAACTGATGATTGAAGAGGTCCGCAAAGCGCGACTCCCCCTCGGTCGACACTCCAGGGCGGACGAATTGCGTCGAGGGATGGAGCGGCGTGAACTGCGTGATCGGCGAAGCGCGCTGCACGATCGCGCGCGCCTCGTTGAACATCGAGTCGTTCAGGGTCGACGTCGCCGAGAGCTGCAGCGACGAGGCCGAGCGGCGGAACTCGCGCCCGGCGCTCGGCAGCGTCAGCCCCCCGACCGCGTCCGCCGGATTCGCGTCGGTAAAACGATCGACGTTCGCGCGCAGCAGCAGGTGGTTCTTCGAATTGACGTCGTGATCGATCCGCCCCATCAGCAGCGTCTGGTGGTAGACGCCCGTGTAGATTCCCGGCGCGAGCGGCGACGTGATCTTCGAATCGCGGGACTGATCGTTGTACTCGCCGGCGATCAGGAAATGCGTGCGGTCGCGGACGAGCGGGCCGGAAATCATGCCGCTCCACTGCCGCAGCTCGTCGCCTCCGGCCACGTTCGTTACCGGCGCATTCGCCTGCAGCGATTTCGGACGGTAGAGCCCGATCAGATCGCCGCGGAGATCGTTTCCGCCCGGCTGCGTGACCACGTCGATCGCGCTGCCGGTCGACCTTCCATACTCCGAGCTGAAGGCCGTGGTCAGCACCGTCAGCTCGCGCACCGCGGCGAAAGGGATATTCGTGAAGATCGTCTGCCGTCCCCAGGCGTCGTCGGCGGTGCTGCCGTCGACCGTGTACGTCGTCTGCCGGCGTCCGCCGCCGTCGATGACGAACAGCGTGTTGTTGAGGAAGAGGTCTCCGGTGCCACGCGCCGGGCGCACCGCGGAATTGAGCAGCGGCAGCGAAGTGAGCTTCCGCCCCAGCACGGGGATGCGCTGCAGGGCGATCTCATCGAGACGCGTGCCGAGCTCCGGCGCGTCGTTGCGCACGCTCTCCGTGGTTCCGTAGACCGTCATCGACGCGCTCGCGGCCTCGACGTCGAGCCTCGTCAGGATGGTCGCGGTCTCGCCCGCGCGGAGAACGAACGGTCCTCGCGCGGCATCCCCGAACCCGCTCTTCGCCACCAGCAGTCGATAGCTGCCGGAGACGGGAAGCGTGCCCAGCGTGTATTCGCCGGCGGTGTTCGTGGTCGCTTCACGTTGCGCGCCCGTTTGTAAGTTCTCCAGCGTCACGTGCGCGCCGGCGATCTTCGCGCCGCTCCGATCCGTGACCGTGCCGCGGATCGCCGCCGTGTCACTCGTCTGTGCCGCCAGCGCGGCTGCGAAAAGCAGCAGCAGCGCCGACGAGATCCAGGTTCTCATCATCGTCTCCCTTTTTTGATCGAACGCAATGAAGCGCGGGGGAGACGGAGCTAGATCGTGAGGCGGCAGCACACCAGGAGGATGTCGACGGCGCGCGCGGCGCGGAGTGCGGATCGCGGCGCGGCGTGCCGGTGCGCCGCTTCGCCACGGCGCCCGCCGGAATCGCCGGACGCAGCGTGGGGCTGAGGAGCCACCGCCGTCGCGGGCGGTGCGGCCAGTGGTCCCGCGGGAGCGAACAGGGTCGCCGACTCCGCCGCGCGCCGGGACTCCCGCGTGACGTGTTCGCCGGAACGATCGCCGTCCGCCCACTCCAGCACGTCCGGGTCGCCCTGGCGCGCCGCCTCCCCCTGCTCACCCGTCGCCAGCGACGGACGCGGGATCTCGGCATGTGGATCGCGCACGATCGACAGCGACACCGGCAGCTCGAAGAGCGTTTCGGTCCGCTCGTCGCCGACGCGGATGAGAATCCGCGCATCGTCGCTGTCGACGTTCGGAACGAGCCAGACGAACCGCCGGAGCGCGATATCCAGGTGCGGCGTGATCCGAAACGCGTAGTAGCCGCCGCCATTGACCGACAGGAACCCTTCCCATTCCTCGGCGTTCGCCGGCAGCCGCGCGGAACTCCAGTCGATCGACACGAGCGAGCCGCCGCGCAGTGTCGCGCCGTCCGCCGGCAGGCGCAGCTCCACGGTGGCCGCCGAAGCGGAGACCGCGGCGGCGCACGCCAGGATGGCGAACAGCTTCCGCATTCGGGGCATTGTAGAGTAGCGGCCCGAAACCATGTGCGGCATCAACGCCATCTATGCCTGGCGCGACGGCGCGCCGCCGGTCGACACCGCGGAACTGACGGCCACGCGTGACGCCATGTGCAGCCGCGGCCCCGACGGCGCGGACGTGTGGACCGCTCCGGACGGCCGCATCGGGTTCGGCCACCGCCGGCTGGCCATCATCGATCTCTCCCCTTCCGGAGCGCAGCCGATGGCCCGCGACGGCCATGTCATCGTCTTCAACGGCGAGATCTACAACTACCGCGAGCTGCGCGCGAACCTGGAGTCGGACGGCGTCCGCTTCACGTCGCAGTCCGACACCGAAGTGCTGCTGCGCTTGTACGCGGCACGCGGCGCGGAGATGCTGCACGATCTCCGCGGAATGTTTGCCTTCGCCATCTGGGACGGCGCGCAACGGCGTCTCTTCCTGGCGCGCGACCCCTACGGAATCAAGCCGCTCTACTACGCCGACGCGGGCGGGACGCTGCGGGCCGCGAGTCAGGTGCGCGCGCTGATCGCCGGAGGCGCGATCTCGAAACAGTTCGATCCGGCCGGCGCCGCGGGCTTCTTCCTTCGCGGGACCGTCCCCGAGCCGTTCACCATCTATCGCGACATCCAGGCCCTTCCGGCGGGGTCGTACTGCTTCGCCGATGCGAACGGCGTCCACGAGCCGGTGCGGTACTTCTCGATCGCGGAGACGCTGCGCCAGGGCCTCGACCGCCCGGGACCGGCCGATCCCGAGGCCGCCGTGCACGACGCGGTGCTCGAGTCGGTACGCTACCACCTCGTCGCCGACGTGCCCGTCGGCGCGTTTCTCTCCGCGGGCATCGACTCGACCTCGGTCGTCGCGCTGGCGCGCGAGGCGGGAGCGGCCGCGCTGC
>DATFUW010000433.1:0-18226 GCA_035260605.1 Thermoanaerobaculia bacterium
GTGCCGCCGGAGCGGGCTCACGATCCTCCTCCCGCACGGCTACGAGGGACAGGGGCCGGAGCACTCCAGTGCCCGGCTCGAACGTTTTCTCACCCTCTGCGCCGAAGGGAACATGCAGGTGATCGCTCCGACGACGCCGGCGCAGTACTTTCACGCGTTGCGGCGGCAGATGAAGAACGATCCGCGCAAACCGCTGATCGTCATGACGCCGAAATCCCTGCTGCGGCATCCGCGCGCCACCTCGACGCTCGACGAGCTGACGGCCGGACGTTTCGAACCGGTCCTCGGCGACGGAGCCACGGCTTCCGCCAGCCGGGTCATCCTGACGTCCGGCAAGGTCTACTACGATCTCCTCGCGGGGCGCGAAGCGCGAAGCGCCGACGTCCGTATCGTCCGCCTCGAACAGTTCTATCCCTTCCCGCAGGCGCTGCTGGAGCAGGCGATCGGCAACGCGAAGGATCTCGTCTGGGTGCAGGAAGAGCCGCGCAACATGGGGGCGTGGCCGTTCCTGCACGAGCGGCTGCCGCGCGCGCGTTACGTCGGCCGCCCGCTCGGCGCCTCGCCGGCCACCGGCTCCCACCACCGCCACGAGGAGCAGCAGAAGGCGCTGGTCGAGGCCGCGCTCGGCGCCTGACGGACGCGCTCCCTTCAATAGACAAACGGGATCAGCCGCTTCGTGCGCACCCGATAGTCGTCGAACGCCGCGCCGTAATGCCGTGCGAGATAGCGGTCGAGCGCCGGCATGTTCGCGAATCGAAATCCGAAGAACATGACCGCGGGAATCAGCAGCGCCCACGGGCTCCGTGCCAGCAGGGCCCATCCGGTGAAGAGCACCAGGTCGCCGAAGTAGTTGATGTGCATCGAATAGCGGAAGAGCCCCTCGGTGTAGAGCTCGCCCCGGTGCGCCGGGTCCTTCTTCCAGGCGTGGCGCAGTCCCTCTGAGCCGGTGTTGAGGAATGAGCCGATCAGATAGAGCGCCACGGCCACGCCTTCCAGCACGCCGAAGGAAGCGCGCACGTGCACGCCGAGTTCAGCGAAGAGCGTGTGAATGAATCCGACCCACACGGCGACGGTGATCGCTTCCGACCACTGCATTTTTCGTTTGACGAACACGAAACTGGTGACCAGCACGCGGAGGAAGTACAGCGTCGAGGCCGTTCCGAGCACGATCCGCCGCCACAGGGGAGCGGCGCCGGCGTGAAACAGAATCCAGCACGCGCCGCCGACGAAGGCACCGTGCATCACGGCGAGAAACGTCTTGGACTGCAGCGACGGCGCCTTTTCGGCGTACATCAAGGCGAGATCGGCCATCAGTCCTCCGGTTTCCCCTGCAGCATCGACTCGGTCGCGAGGGTCTGCGGGCCGTTTTCGGTACAGATTGCGTAGCTCGACGGGTACATCGAGACACCGGCGTACTCCCCCGCCGCGTTGACCACGTAGAAATTCAATCCGAAATTCGGGAGGCCGCGGCCGTTGCGCAGATGTTTCTCGATCGTATTCGCTCGCACTCTGCGCAGCACATCGAAGGCCGCATCTTTGGGATGCATGCCCCGGCGCATGTTCTCCACGATGACGAACGAGCAGAGGTTGTAGAGGTTCGCCTCTCCGCGGCCGGTCGAACCGGCGGCGCCGGCATCGTTGTCGACGTAGAGCCCCGCGCCGAGAATTGGCGAATCGCCGACCCGTCCCGGGATCTTCCACGCCAGGCCGCTGGTCGTGGTCACGCCGCAGATCTCCCCCTTCGCACTGACACCGCTGCAGTTGATCGTGCCGTAGAGGTGCTCGCGGTCGAGCTTCCCCTCGGCCACCATCTGCAGCGCCACGCGCCATCCGGCCTCGGCGCGCGTTTTCGGATCGAGGTAGTGCTCCGGATCGGTGCGGCGCTTCCATTCCAGCCACTTAGCGCGTGAGTTCGGCGTGTTGAGGTCGTCCTCGATCCGGAATCCGATCTGCCGCGCGAACTGCTGCGCCCCTTTTCCCACGAGCAGATGGTGGTCCGTGAGGTCCATGACCGCCTTCGCCACCAGCGACGGCGTGCGCACGCCCTCCAGCGCCGCCACGGCTCCGGCCCGTTTCTTCGGCCCGTGCATGCACGAGGCGTCGAGCTGCACCACTCCGTCGGAATTCGGCAGGCCGCCGTAGCCGACGTTCTCCTCGAGCGGGTCGAGCTCCAGGATGTTGACTCCGGCGATCACCGCGTCGAGCACGTCGTCGCCGCGCGCGATCATCGACCACGCCTTCTGCACGGCGGTCACGTCGCCGCCGTTCTTGAACTGATTTCCGTTGGCCGAGGAGATGACCACCGGCCGGGCGGGATTGCGGCGCAGGATCGCCGGTCCCTGGCCGAACGCGGCCACGGCCGCCGCTCCAGCCGCGCCGCTCACTACGAAACTCCGTCGAGTGACCGCAGGCATTGCATCCTCCTTGTGGTCACCAAACTATTCGATCTTTCCTCCCGGCGGTAGAGGCTTGGACTTCGTTTCGGGTTTCGCCGGCGCTTCACCGGCCGGCCCGGCGACCGGTTCGGCAGCGGCCTGCGGAGCGAGGATCTTCATCGTCTCGGTCAGTGTGCCGGCGGCCCGGCTCTCGGCGATCTCTCGCGCCGTCTCGACCAGTGCCGTGGCCACTGCATGGATATCAAACGGCTTCCGGATCACGCGGCGGACCATCGAATCGTCGAGATGCGCGACATCGCTGTTCATCAGCGCCGTGGCCACCAGAACCACAGGGCGCGGATCGAAGACAGAGATCTTCTGCAGCAGCTCGTAGCCGCTCAATCGCGGCATCATCAGATCGACGATGGCGATGTCGTACGGCTTCTTGCCGATCATCTCGACCGCCTCGAACCCGTCCTTCGCGGTGTCGACCTCGAATCCGGAGCGCTCCGCCACGCGGGCCAGAAGGCGGCGAATCGGCTTGTCATCGTCGATGATGAGCAGCGTCGGTTTTTTCTCCGCATCGCTCACCGGGCCGGACTGGTGCAAGGCTGATGCGCAAATAATTTCTAAAGCAGAGCGCGGTGCCAGGACGAGCCGGCCGAACGCTCCCATTCGCCGCTCCGGACCTGTACCAGCCGCTCGGCGAGGGTGTCGAACACGACCGTTCGGGCGCTTCCCGTCTTTCGGAAATCGGCACGACTGAGGGCCCGCACGGCCTCTCCGTCATCGCGGACGAAGACGCGGTTTGCGTCGAGGATGGCGATTTCCAGATCGCGCTCCAGTTCCTGCAGCAGCCCGAACATCCGGTCGATCGAACAACCCGATGTCTCGGAGCGGCGGTCGACGGCGATGACCAGAAAACTTCCGTGCAGCAGCGCGCGTCCCGAGACGATCGGCGCGCCGTGCGCGGCCCAGGAGTCGAGGAAGCCGTCCACCGCCTCGAGCACTCGCGCCTGCCTGGAAGGATCGAGCGCGGGCGAGATGCCGAAGATCCAGATGCGCGAATCGTCGCCGAGTTGAGAAATGTCCAGCTGGGCCATGTCGATTACACTCCGTACGTGAGCTTCGCAAAACTGGTGCAACGATTCAAGGGGCCACAACAGTCCCAGCCGAAGCAGGACCCGCTCCCACTGGCGACCGCCGCCGTGCTGCTGGAGATCGCCTATGCCGACGGCAATTTCTCCCCCGCCGAGGACGGCGACGTCATCGGATACCTGAAACGGGCCTTCGACCTCGAGGACGAGTCGGTGCAGGAGCTGCTCGCCGCCGCCGACGAGGTGCGCAACCGTACCATCGATCACTTCGCCCTGACGAACTTCATCCGCGGCCACGCCTCGCTCGCCGAGCGGATCGAGATCGTGAAGGAGATGTGGCGCATCGTCTACGCCGACCGCAAGCTGACCGACTACGAGAACTACCTCGTGCGCAAACTGGCCGACCTCCTCGGGTTGGAACACCATGTGATGATCGATGCGAAGGTGAGCGTATTGCGGGAGCTGGGGCTGGCCACGTGATCGAATCGCATCGCGTCGCGGTGATCGGTGCGGGTCCGATCGGAATCGAGCTGGCGGTGGCGCTCAAACAGGCCGGGGTCGACTACGTCCACTTCGACGCCGCCCAGATCGGGGCGACGATCCAGTGGTACCCGATCGAGATGCTGTTTCACTCCAGCGCCGACCGCCTCTCTCTGGCCGGCGTGCCGATCCAGGTGTCCGATCAGCAGAAGCCGAAGCGCGAGGAGTACCTCGCGTACCTGCGCTCGGTCGTCATGCAGTTCGGGCTGCAGATCCGGACCTACGAGCGGGTGGAGAACGTGCGGCGCCTGCCCGAGGGGGGATTCCTGCTCGACACGCGCGCGGTCGACGGTCCGCATGCCGTACGCGTGGAGCTCGTCGTGCTGGCGATCGGGGCCATGCATGCGCCGCGCACGTGCGGCATCCCCGGCGAGGAGCTGCCGCACGTCAGCCACTACTTCTTCGATCCGCACACCTATTTCGGCAGGCGGCTGCTGATCATCGGCGGGCGCAATTCCGCGGTGGAAACGGCGGTCCGATGCCAGCGCGCCGGAGCGCAGGTGACCCTCAGCTATCGCGGAGCGGACTTCGATCCCAAGTCCGTGAAATTCTGGCTGCTGCCGGAGATCCGCGCCATGATCCGGGATGGGAAAGTGCGATTTTTGCCGCGGACCATCCCCATCGAGATCCGCGGCGGCTCGGCACTGCTCGCCGGAGATGACGGCACGGCGATGGAAGTCGGCGCCGATTTCGTCCTCCTGATGACCGGCTACCGGCAGGACACCACGCTGTTCGATTTGCTCGGCGTCGAGCTCCGCGGGAGCGCGCGCGAGCCGGTGCACGATCCCGACACCATGGAGACGAACGTCCCCGGTGTGTACATCGCCGGCACCGCCGTCGCCGGCACGCCACCGCGCAAAGTGAGCGTGATCGTCGAGACCTGCCACGTGCACGTCCCGCGGATCGTGGCCGCCATCACCGACCGCCGCGTGGCCCTCCCCGACGGCCTCCTCGACGACTAGGCCAGGCCCGGGGTCAGGTCTTGTATTTGGTATTTTCCACGAATGGTAGACACCGCGCGGTCGAGTTTGTCGCGCAGGGCACCATCGCGTTCCATCTCTCGTTGGCAGCGATCCACCAGTTGCGTCACCCGGCCTGACCACCGGAGATGCAAGCCGGCGGCGATCTCGGTGCTACTCAGGTGTCCCTCGCAGGCGCCGACCCACGCTGCCGCCATCCGCGCGCGTCCGCCGCGGCCGAGTCGGATCCGTGCCTCATCGGTCCCGAACGTCTCGGCGACAGCCTGGATCACCTCCCCGATTCTGATCGCGGGGATGAAACGCTGAAGCTTGGGGTGGGCGCTGGAACGCGGCTTCAGCTCGACTCGCTGCCGAATCGTTTCGATCCAGGTCTCACTGCCGAGATAGATTTGGCGCGCGAGATCGTCCCACGGCGATTCCGTCGATCCGATTGCCGCCTCAACGAATTGCCGAAACGCGGCGCGTGCAAGCGAACGTTCGGGGCCGAACTGCGCCAGCACATCGTCGAGGGCGAGCCAGTCCGGCGCGACGGCTTGCCCGACGACAGCCCGGTAGCTGCTCCACTTGTAGTCGCCAGGACGACGGACCATGCCCGCCCGCACCGGGTTCAGCGCGTCATAGCGAAGCACCGTGAGAAGATATGTCTCCTTGTCGACCAGCCGCACGTCGGGGCGGCTCTGCAGCAGGCATCCGGCACGATCATGGCGGCGGTTGAATCGGATCGCGTACGTCCCGTTGAGCCATTGCAATCCCCGGGACAGGGTGTCCGACGTGAGCTGCACGACGAGATGAAAGTGGTTCGACATCAACACATACGAGATGAGAATCCACTCGAAGCGAGCCACGCATTCGCCCAGCAACTGCACGAAGGCTTCGCGGTCGGAGTCGTCGCGAACGATGTCATGCCGCAAGATGCCGCGGCTGGAGACGTGGTAGAGGCCACCGGGAAATTCGAGTCGTAACGGTCTTGCCATAGCACACCGAGGCTACCTCGGCGGCGCGAAATCTCGCTGGTTCTCTACCGGTGGTAGAAAATACCAAATTAAAGACCTGACCCCATCCCCGCGAAGGCGAGCATTTTGTAGAGGAGGCGGGCGGCGACGTTGGCGTCCCACTCCGTGGGGCCGACTTCGCAGAGGTCGAGGCCCACGATGCGCTTCTTCGCGCGGCGCAGCGCGCGCAACAGGCCGATGGCTTCGTTCCATGACAGGCCACCGGGGACGGGCGTGCCGGTCCCGGGACAGAGCGTCGGGTCGAGGCCGTCGATGTCCCACGAGAGATAGACACTCTCCGGCAGCTCGGCGGCGATCTCGTCGGCCAACGTGGCCCACGGCGTCCCCTCCTCTTTTCGCGCCGCGAGGACGTCGTCGAAGAAGGTGACGATCCGCCCCTTCGAAGCGCGGATCATCCGCAGCTCCGCGTCGCCAACGTCGCGCACACCAACCTGCACGAGCCTGCCGATCGCGCCGATCTTCGTCATCACGTTGTGGAAGATCGAGGCGTGCGAGAAGGTGAAGCCCTCGTACGCATCGCGCAGATCCGCGTGCGCGTCGAGGTGCAGGATCCCGAGCCCCGGGCAGCGTTCGGCATAGGCCCGAATCGCTCCGAACGGGACCGAGTGGTCGCCGCCGAGGACGACCGCCATCTTCCCCTCGTCGAGCAGCGCACCGGCCGTCTCGTAGACCCACGCGTTCACGCGCGCGGAGATCCGGTTGATCGCTCCGACTCTGCTGCGCCCGATCTTCTTCGCGTCGGCATTCCAGCGCACGATCTGCCGCGGAATCGGAAGCATGGCGATCCCGGCCTCATACGGGCGCCCCGTCTCGTGATCGTGCAGATCGACCTGCCTGGACGCCGCGAGCACTGCCGCCGGTCCGCGCGAAGTCCCGCCGCCGTACGAGGTTGTCGCTTCGAAAGGGACGGGGATGATGACCACCTTCGCCTCGGCGGGAGTGAAGGGGAGGCCGTAGATGCCGGATTTCGGTCGGGCGGGGGCGTCGGGATCGAACGCTTTCAATCCAGATCCATCGGATTGATGTAGGGCTTGTCCTTGTCGGCGCGCTCCAGCGCCTCCTTGAACTTCTCTTCGAGGATGCGGCTGCGGTCCTTCTGGCTCTCCATCTCCTTCTCGAACCGTTTCGCGATCTCGGTCTTCTGCTCCTGCAGCCCGGAGACCATCGCCTCGAGCGACTGCGACGACTTCCGCTCCTTCGCCTTGTGCATCAGCACTTCGCCGGAGATGCGGTCGATGACGATCTGGGCGTCGCAGCAGGGGCAGGTAATCTCGAAGTTCTTCGCCACGGGATCATTCTAGCGCCTGGGCGAGGTCATCGACCAGGTCCTGGAAGTGCTCCAGCCCGACCGAGAGGCGCAGCAGGTTCTGCGGTGTGTTCGAGCCCGGTCCCTCGCTCGATGCGCGGTGCTCGATGAGGCTCTCCACGCCGCCGAGCGACGTAGCCCGGGTGAAGACGCGCGTCTTCGCCGCGACCCCCAGCGCCTCCTCCCGCCCACCCCGTACCAGAAACGAGATCATGCCGCCGAAGTCCGACATCTGCCGCCGTGCAATCTCGTGTCCGGGGTGGGAAGGCAGTCCCGGATAGTGGACGCTCTCGACGCGCGGATGCTTCGACAGGAACTGCGCGACGGCGCGTGCGTTCTCGCAATGGACGCGCATCCGCGGTGCGAGCGAGCGGATCCCGCGCAGCACGAGCCAGGAATTGAACGGCGAGAGCACTCCGCCGATGATCTCGCGCACATGCTCGACTCGCTGCACGAGCTCGCCGCGGCTGCGGAATGCGAGCGATCCGCCCTGCACGTCGCTGTGCCCTCCGAGGTACTTGGTCATGGAATGCATCGTGACGTCCGCGCCCAGCTCGATCGAGCGCTGCAACGCGGGAGTGGCGAAGGTGTCGTCGGCAATCAGCAACCCGCCTGCATCGTGCGCGATCGAGGCCAGTCCCGCGATGTCGACGATCTTCATCAGTGGATTCGAAGGCGACTCGCACCAGATCGCCACGGTGTCCGGCCGGACGGCGGCACGGACGGCGCCGAGGTCCTCCAGGGCCACGAGCGCGGAAGTCAGCCCCCAGCGCGGAAAAAACTCCGCGGCGAGCGTCCGGAGCGCGTAATAGCCGTCCGCGGGAAGAAGCACGTGCCCGCCCGGCAGGGCCTGAAACAGCGCAGACGCCGCCGCCATCCCCGACCCGAACACCAGCGCGCTCTCCGCGGAATCGATTGCCGCCAGCGCTTCTTCCAGTCGAGTCTGCGTCGGGCTGTGGTCGCGGATGTAGCTGTAGCCGTGCAGCGGCTGCCCGTCACGCGCGCTCCGTTCAAAGGTCGTCGACAGATGGATCGGCGGAGCGACCGCTCCCGTGCCAGGATCGGAATCTCCTCCCGCATGAACCGCTTTTGTTTCGAAACGCATTCGGGGAGGATACCGTAGGGCAGACGAACGGCATGGGACGCATCCACCTCGGCTCGATTCTCGGGACCACGATCACGCTCGACTTCAGCTTTCTGCTGGTCGTCGCCTTCTTCGTGGTGACCGACGTGCAGCGCGCGGGCATGCGCTACGCGCTGCTGTGGATCCCGGTCCTGTTCCTCAGCGTGCTCCTGCACGAACTGGCGCACGCCGGGACGATCGGCGCGTTCGGCTTCGGTCCCAGTCAGATCGTCCTGGAGGGAATCGGCGGGGTCACCATCAACCAGCGCAAGGCCCGGCCGTGGCAGGACCTGATCATCAGCGCGGCGGGGCCGGTCTCGAGTTTCCTGCTGGCGTGGGGCATCGAGGCGCTGTTCGCCGCGACGCCGGGGCTGCGGCGCGACCCCTTCTTCTCCGCGCTGCTCCCGTTTCTGGCGCGCGCCAACATCTGGTGGGGAGTGCTGAACCTGCTGCCTGTCCTGCCGCTCGACGGCTACGGAGTGGTGCGCAACTTCCTGAGGATGATCCTGAGCGAGCGGACCGCATTCGTGATCGCCATCTGGATCTCGATGCTCGCCGGCGCGGCGCTGATCGTCCTGGCGTTGCTGAACCGCTACTTCCTCGGCGCGCTGCTACTCCTCTGGTTCGTCCGATCGAGTTTCCTGCAGTGGCAGCTCTTCCGTGGCTACCGCCGGCCGGACGATTGACGTAAATTCATCTAAAATAAGAGCACTTTTTAGGGAAATGACCCTACAACCCTCCGACCTCCCTTCGCCTCGCTTCGGCTTGGCGCGTGCGAAGCGTTCCTTCGCCACCTGGTTCCGTGAGCGGACCGGATCCGGCACGCGATCCCTGCGCACGGCGCTGGCCATGGCGCGCGCGCACCAGGAGGCGACGATCGACGGCATCCTGGTCGTGGCCGCCAATGGGGAGGTGTTGTCGTACAACCGGAAGTTCCTCGAGTTGTGGGAGATCCCAGAAACCGCGGCGGCGGCGAGAAACGACCGCGCGCTGCTCGAATACGCGGCGAAGAAGGTCGCCGATTGGGACGGCTTCATCGCGCTGGTGAAGCACCTGTACGACCATCCCGACGAGGTGCGCACCGACGATCCGGTCCCGCTCAAAGACGGCCGGACGCTGATCCGCGATTCGGTCCCCATCGTGGCGGACGGCAGGTACGCCGGCCGGGCATGGCATTTCCGCGACGTCACCGAGGCGCGGCGGAACGAGACGATGCAGAAGGCGCTGTTCCGCATCGCCCAGATGAGCCGGGAGACGAAGGACCTGGTGGAGTTCTACCGCGACATCCACGAGACGGTCGGCACGCTGATGGACGCCACGAACTTCTACATCGCCGAGTACGACGCGGCGCGCGACATCCTGACGTTCCCCTACTTCGTCGATGAGTACGATGCCGCGCCGGAAGGACGCCAGCCGGGCCGCGGCTGCACTTCGTACGTCCTGCGGACGGGGCAGCCGCTGCTGGCCACGCCAGAGGAATTCCGCCGTCTCGAGGCGGAAGGGGAGATCGATCTGGTGGGCCACCGCTCCGTCGACTGGCTCGGCGTCCCGCTGAAGACGGGCGACCACACGTGGGGAGTCATCGGCGTACAGACCTACGAGACTTCGAAACGATTGAGTCCTCGCCACAAGGAGATCCTGGTGTTCGTGGCGCAGCAGGTCGCATGGGCCATCGACCAGAAGCGCCAGGAATCGGCGTTGCGGGAAAACGAGCGCCGGTACCGCCAGATGTTCGAGAACAACCGTGCCGTGCAGATCATCCTCGATCCGGACGACGGCGCGATCATCGACGCCAACATCGCCGCCGCGGAGTTCTACGGCTGGAGCGTCGACGAGCTCCGCTCGATGCGCATCTGGGACATCAACACGCTCGACGAGCGGCAGATCCGCGAGGAGATGGACCGCGCCGCGCGCCAGCAGCGGACCTATTTCGTGTTCCAGCATCGCACGCGGGACGGACGGATCCGTGAGGTCGAGGTCCATTCCGGCCCGGTGGAGATCGGGGGCCGCCGGTATCTCTATTCGATCCTCCACGACGTGACGGAGCGGCTGCGGGCGGAGAGCGCGCTGCTGAACTCCGAGGAGAAGTATCGGGACATCTTCAACTATGCGTCCGTGGGCATCTATCAGTCGACGCGCGACGGACGGCTGGTCACTGCGAATGCCACCCTGGCGCGGATCCTGGGCTACGACTCAGTGGACGAACTCCTGAAGCTGCGCCTCGACGAGGACATCTACTTCGATGCCGCGGAGCGCGAGCGTTACGTCACGAAGCACACCGACGGCGCCGACGTGCAGATCCTCTGGCGAAAGAAGGACGGGGCGCCGATCTGGGTGCAGCTCAACGCACACGCCATCCAATCGGCGAACGAGGAGCTGCTCTTCGAAGGGTTCGTATACGACATCACGGAGCGGAAGCTCGCCGAGCAGCAGCTGGCCTCGGCCAACGCGCAGCGCAAGGCGGTGCTCGATGCCGCCACGCGCATCGCCATCATCGCCACCGACGCCGAGGGGATCATCACCGTGTTCAACTCCGGCGCGGAGCGGATGCTCGGATACACGGCGGCGGAAGTCATCGGAACGCGGTCCATCGTCGACCTGCACCGCCCCGAAGAGCTCGACGATCATGCCGCGCGGCTGCTGAACGAATTCGGCACGCGTCTGTCCGGGTTCGACATCCTCGCGCACCGCGCCGACCGCGAGGGGCTCGAAGAGCGGGAATGGACGTACGTGAAAAAGAACGGCGGCGCCATCACCGTGCTGCTCTCGGTCACGGCGCTGCGCCGCGACGACGGATGGCTGACCGGCTTCCTGCACGTGGCCAACGACGTCACCGAGCGGAAGCAGGCCGAGGAGACGCTGCGCAAACAGTCGGCAGCCATGACGGCCTCGATGGACGGCATCGGCATCGTCAACGAGCGCCTCGAATTCACCGTGGTCAACGACGCGCTGGCGCGCCTGCACGGATTCCCCGATCCCGAATCGCTGATTGGCCGGCCGCTGCACGTCCTCTACGAGCCGCTGACCTACGAGCGATTCACGAGCACCATCCTGCCGATCGTCCACCAGCGCGGGCGGTGGCGCGGCGAGGCCAACGGCCTCCGCCACGACGGGCTCACCTTCCCGCAGGAGATCTCCATCAGCGCCATCGAGGGCGGCGGCCTGGTCTGCGTCATCCGCGACATCACCGAACGGACGTATGCCGAGGAGCAGATCAAACACCTCGCTTATCACGATGCGCTGACCGGCCTGCCGAACCGGCTGCTGTTCAAGGACCGCCTGACCGTGGCCATTTCGCACGCCCAGCGGGAGCGGAGCAAGCTCGCGGTGCTCTTCCTGGACCTCGATCGCTTCAAAGTGATCAACGATTCGCTGGGCCACAACATCGGCGATCAGCTCCTGCAGGCGGTCGCGGCGCGCGTGCAGTCGTGCGTTCGCGAGAGCGACACCGTCGCACGCCTCGGAGGAGACGAGTTCACCGTCCTCCTCCCCCACCTCCCGCTCGGCGAGGATGCCGCGCTCGTCGCCCAGAAGATCATCGATGCCGTTCGCTATCCGTTCCACATCGAAGGACGGGAGTTCTTCATGACCACGAGCATCGGCATCAGCCTCTATCCCGACGACGGCGTCGACGCCGAGGCGCTGATCAAGAACTCCGATACCGCCATGTACCAGGCGAAGGAACAGGGGCGCGACAACTACCAGCTCTTCAACGCCTTCATCAACGCCAAGGCGCTGCAGCGCATCGCCCTGGAGCACGGCCTGCGCAAGGCGCTCGGCAACCAGGAGCTCGCGGTCCACTATCAGCCGATCTTCGATTTCCGCACCGGACGCATCAGCGGAATGGAGGCCCTGCTGCGCTGGAACCATCCCACGCTGGGAATGATCCCGCCGGCGGTCTTCATCCCGCTGGCCGAGGCCACCGGCGTGATGATCCCCATCGGCACGTGGGCGGCGCGGACTGCATGCGCGCAGGCGAAGGCCTGGCACGACGCGGGCTTCCGCTCGCTTTCGCTCGCCGTGAATCTCTCGGTCTGTCAGCTTCAGCAGCCCGACCTCGTGCAGCGCGTCCGGGAGATCCTCGAAGATACCGGGCTCCCTCCCCGCCTGCTCGAGCTGGAGATCACCGAGAGCGGAGCGATGCAGAGCCCGGAGAACAGCGTGCGCACGCTGTATGAGCTGAAGAAGCTCGGCATCCGCATTTCGCTCGACGATTTCGGCACCGGACATTCGTCGCTGAGCTATCTGAAGCGCTTCCCGATCGACACGCTGAAGATCGACCAGTCGTTCGTCCGCGACATCACGCACGACTCCGACACCGCGGCGATCGTGACGGCAATCGTGGCCATGGCCCACAGCCTGCGCCTGAAAGTCATCGCCGAGGGAGTGGAGTTCACCGAGCAGGCGACGTTCCTCAAACGCCACGGATGCGACCAGATGCAGGGCTATCTGATCAAGGCCCCCGTCCCCACCGAGCGCTTCGTCGAGTTGCTGACGAACTCCGAAGAGGGCGACGTGACATTGCGGCGGTTCGCGGAACCGTCGTGAGGCCGGAACGCTGACGCCGCACGCCTCCCCTGTGGTACCGTCGCCCGCCGGATCGATGGAACCGGCACCGGAGCAGAGCACCCGTCGATATCTCCTGACCCTGTCCGTCGGCGCGCTGGGCGTGGTCTATGGCGACATCGGCACCAGTCCGCTGTACGCGTTGCGCGAATGCTTCCGGCCGGAACACGGCGTGGCGCCGACGCATGAGAACGTCCTGGGGACGCTCTCGCTGATCGTCTGGTCGCTGATCATCATCATCTCGATCAAGTACCTGGCGCTGGTGATGCGCGCCGACAACCGCGGAGAGGGCGGCATCCTGGCGCTCATGTCGCTGGTCGGCACGCGGCGCTCCCGCAGCACCGCGCAGTTCGTGCTCGTCAGCCTCGGCCTCTTCGGCGCGGCGCTGCTCTACGGCGACGGCATGATCACCCCGGCGATCTCCGTGCTCAGCGCCGTCGAGGGGCTCGAAGTGGCCACGCCGGTTTTCGCCCCCTTCGTCGTGCCGATTACCGTCGGCGTCCTGGTGATCCTCTTCTCGCTGCAGCGCCACGGCACGGCGCGCGTCGGCGCGATGTTCGGCCCGGTGATGTTGCTGTGGTTTCTCGTGCTGGCGGTGCTCGGCGCGGCGCACATCATCCAGGAGCCGCACGTGCTCGCGGCCATCAATCCGTGGCACGGAGCGAACTTCTTCATCGTCAACCGCGGACGGGGCTTCCTGGTCCTCGGCGCCGTCTTTCTCGTCGTCACCGGCGGTGAAGCGCTCTACGCCGACATGGGACACTTCGGGGCGCGTCCGATCCGCATCGCCTGGTTCGCCGTCGTCTTCCCCGCGCTGCTGCTCAACTACTTCGGCCAGGGCGCGCTGCTTCTGCACCACCCCCGTGGGACGGCCAATCCGTTCTTCCTCCTCGCCCCGGACTGGGCCCGGATTCCGCTCGTGATCCTGGCGACCATCGCCGCGGTCATCGCCTCGCAGGCGGTGATCTCCGGTGCCTTCTCCCTGACGCGCCAGGCCGTGCAGCTCGGCTATGCCCCGCGCCTGCTGATCCGTCACACGTCGGCGCGCGAGATCGGGCAGATTTACATCCCCTCGGTCAACCGCGTGCTGATGATCTGCGCCATCGGCCTGGTCATCGCCTTCCGCGCCTCGACCAACCTCGCCGCGGCGTATGGAGTGGCCGTCACGGCGACCATGGGCATCACCACGGCGCTGCTCGCCACGCTCGAATACGAGGTGTGGCGCTGGAGGCTCGCGCTGGTGATCTCCGTGAGCGTGCCGCTGCTGTTCATCGACCTCGCCTTCTTCGGAGCGAACATCGTCAAGGTCGCCGACGGCGGATGGTTCCCGCTCGCCGTCGGGCTCAGCGTCTACACGATGATGACCACCTGGCACACGGGACGGCGCATCCTCAACCGGCATCTGACCGAGCAGGCGCTCTCGATCGACGATTTCCTCCGCGACCTGTCGAACAAGGTGATCCCGCGCGTCCCGGGGACGGCCATCTTCATGACCCGCAACGAACGCGGGATCCCCACGACCCTGCTGCACAACCTGAAGCACAACAAGGTCGTGCACAACAAGGTGGTCCTGCTGACGGTCGAGGTGGAAGAGATTGCCAGAGTCCCCGAGGAGCAGCGGTACGAGTGGAAGGAACTCGGCTACGGCATCTACCGGCTGCTCGTGCGCTACGGGTTCATCGAAGACCCCGACCTTCCGACGCTGCTCTCCACGGTGAAGGGTCCGGTGACCTTCTCGCCGATGTCGACGAGTTACTTCCTGGGCCGCGAGACGCTGATCGCCACGCGCGCGCCGGGCATGGCCCTCTGGCGCGACCACCTGTTCGCCTGGATGATGCGGAACGCGAGCAGCGCGTCGCAGTACTTCGCCCTTCCCCCGAATCAGGTGATCGAGCTGGGGGCGCAGATCGAGATCTGATCTGGAATATCGCCAGCGCGTTCAGAGGTTTGGGCTTGCCGCATGCAGGCCAACGATTTACGCAAAGGGTGGGTCGTCGTCTTCAACGGGGACCTCTGCAGAATCCTCGATTTTCATCACCACACTCCCGGCAACCTCCGCGCGATGGTGCAGGTCAAGCTTCGCAACCTGCGCACCGGCAACCAATTCGAGCACCGCTTCCGATCTCAGGACGAGGTCGAACAGGCGTTCATCACCGTGCATGAGATGGAGTACCTCTACTCCGACGGCCACGCGCACCACTTCATGAACACCGAAAACTTCGAGCAGGTCGAGATCAGCGAAGAAGACCTCGGCGACTCGAAGTCGTGGCTCTCGACCGGCGTGAAGCTGCAGGTGCAGTTCTACGACGGCCGGCCGATCGGGATCGAACTGCCGAAGACGGTCAAAGCCAAGATCGTCGAGACACAGCCGATGGTGAAGAGCTCCACGGCGTCCGCGTCGTACAAGCCGGCCACGCTCGAGAACGGCGTCGTCGTGCAGGTCCCTCCCTTCGTGGGCGAGGGCGAAGAGATCATCGTCGACCCGAGCGAGAACCGCTACATCGAACGCGCGCGGTAGTGCCCTCCGTCCACTTCCTCTGCCTCCGGTGCGACGCGCGGCTCGCGCGCGAGGCGGGAGAGCCGGCGGCCCCCTGTGACCGCTGCGGGGAACCGAACGAGGTGACCGCTCCTCCTCCCGGCGCGCTCATCGAGCACTGCGCCGCCTGCGCGCACGACCAGCTCTACTTTCAGAAAGACTTCAACCGCAAGACGGGGATCGCGCTCGTGGTCCTCGGATCGGTCTTCGTGCCGTGGACCTACGGGCTCTCTCTGCTCGGCGTGACCATTCTCGACTACATCGTCTGGCGCGTGGTCAAGGACGTGATCGTCTGTTATGCGTGCCAGGCCGTGCACCGCGGATATCCGCCGAATCCCGCGATCAAGCCCTTCGATCTCGTGATCCACGACCGTCATGTCTACGGCGCGGCGCCCCCCGGCGCGGAGGAAGGACACGAATGAACGGCACCGTTGGTGCAGCATCCTCGCGCATGAAGACCGAAACGATCCGCGCCGACGAGAGCGGCACATTTCAGCTCGGTGGAGACCTTCCCGTGCATCGCCTCGGCTTCGGCGCGATGCGCCTGACGGGAAAGGGAATCTGGGGAGCGCCCAAGGACCGGCGCGAATGCGTGGCGGTGCTCCGCCGCGCGGTGGAGCTCGGCGTCGACTTCATCGACACGGCGGAGTCGTACGGCCCGCATGTGAGCGAGGAGATCATCGCCGAAGCGCTGCATCCGTATCCGAAGGGGATGGTCATCGCCACGAAAGGCGGGCTCGATCGGCCCGGGCCGGACGGGTGGGAGCCGAACGGACGGACGGAGCGGCTGCGCGAGGAGCTCGAAGGAAGCCTGCGGCGGTTGAAGCTGGATCGGATCCCGCTGTGGCAGCTTCACCGGATCGACCCGAACGTGCCGGAAGAAGATCAGTTCGCCGCCCTGCAGCAGTTCCAGCGCGAAGGAAAGATCCTCCACGTCGGCCTGTCGGAGGTCGAGGTCGGACAGATCGAGCGGGCCAGGAAGGTCGTGCCGATCGCCTCGGTGCAGAACCGCTACAACCTGATCGACCAGACGTGGGACGCCGTGCTCAGCTATTGCGAGGGGGAGAAGATCGGATTCATTCCGTGGTTCCCCCTGCAGACAGGCAAGCTGGCGAGTGAGCGGACCGGCGCACTGGGAACGATCTCCAGCACGCACGGCGCGACGCCGGCGCAGATCGCACTCGCCTGGCTTCTGCACCGCTCGCCGGTCATGCTCCCCATCCCCGGGACGTCGAAGGTACGGCACCTGGAGGAGAACGTGGCCGCCGCCGCGATCCGCCTGTCGGACGAGGAGGTCGCGGCCATCACCGCCGCCGGGCATCAGGCGCAGGAAGGCAAGTACGGGCATTAGCGCCGTTCACACTGGCAGGTGGGCGACAGCGGCGAGCCATCCGCCGAGCACCTCGCCGATGACCACGGCGACGACATCGACGTAGAGGATTCCCGTGGCGGCCATCGTGGAGCGGATCTTCACCGTCCCCCAGACCATCGGGTAGAGAGCCAGCGGGCCGATCAGTCCCCATCCGGCGCGCATCCAGAAGAAGATCCCTTCCCGGATGGCGATCGACTGCCATGCTCCGGGCATGGCCAGCGCGGCGACGACGATGCCGCTGCGCACCAGCGCGGCACAGAGCGTGGCCACCGCCAGCCGTTTGAGCGGATCGATGCTCATCCCGCGCACGACGAGATACCAGTGCCCGAGCAGCATCGCGTCGTTCACGCTGCCGAGGAGTGCGATGCTGGAAAGCGCGCCGGCGATGCTCCAGGGCAGGGAAGCTCCGGTCGACGCGTGCCACTGCCACACCGCGGCGCCGAGCCACGCGAGGCCGAGCAGCACCGCCGGAACGCGGAAGACCAGGCGCTTGGGATAGCGGAGCGTCACGTAGACAATCGCGGTGAGCGCCGCGACCACGGCGCCGGCGATGGCCATGCGTCCCGCGAGTGCGAGCGCGATCGCGGCGGCGGCAGCGAGCGCGCCGCTGACGATGAGGATCAGCCGGTAAAACTTCACGCCGGCATTGCGGCGGCCGATCAGGGGCAGAAAGAGATAGAGCCCCGCGCCGGTGTCGATCAGAAAGAGCGCGAGCAGCAACTAGCGCACCGCCTCGCTGGCGCGCGTGAACCGGAACCCTTCGCGCCGCAGTTCCGGCACATCGGCCAGCAGGACCCGGATTGTCGACGGATACATGTGTCCGATCCCGACGGCGACGCCGTGCTCCTCCGCGTCGTGCGCGAGCTGCTGCAGTTGCCGCCGCACCGCGACGTCCGTCTCCACGTCATCGAGAAAGACGTTGCGCGCCGCCGTCCGCACGCGCATCTCCCGCGCCACCGCTTCGGCCACTGAGGTGCCGGTGGTACGCGAATCGATGAAGTACATGCCCGCGGGAAGCGCGCCGAGCACCGATTCCATCACCCGGCGGTCGGCGGTGGCCCGCGACCCCATGTGGTTGTTGACGCCGCTGGCGTACGGTACGGCACGCAGGCTGGCGCGCGTGGTCTTCGCGATCTGCACGTCGGACATGGAAGTCAGGACCGCTCCCGGCCCCGGCGAGACCGCCGGAAAACGGTCGGGCTCCATCGGCAGGTGACAGAGGACCTCGAACCCGTGCGCGTGCAGAAAATTCGCGAACTGTTCCGCGTGCTGGGCGTTCGGGAGCACGGAGAAGTTGATGTTCGGATCGATCCGCATG
>DATFUW010000434.1:0-10032 GCA_035260605.1 Thermoanaerobaculia bacterium
TCACCTTCTTCTTCAACGGTGGATCCGACACCGTCTCGCCGGGCGAGGAGCGCGTGCTGATTCAGTCGCCCAAGGTCGCGACCTACGACTTGAAACCGGAGATGTCGGTGTTCGAGTTGACCGACCGCGTCGTCGAGGAGATCGGCTCGAAAAAGTTCGACGTCGTCATCATGAACATCGCGAATCCCGACATGGTCGGACACACCGGCGTGATGGACGCGGCGGTCACGGCGGTGCACGACACCGACATCGCAGTCGGAAAGATTCTCGACGTGGTCGAGAAGGTGCACGGCGTCGCGTTGATCACCGCCGATCACGGCAACTGCGAGCTGATGTTCGACGAGAGCACGGGCCAGCCGCACACGGCACACACCACGAACCCCGTCCCGCTGATCCTCTTCGATCCGAAGCAGCGGTACGGCACGCTGCGCGGCGGCGGCGCGCTGGAAAACGTGGCGCCGACGCTGCTGGCCATCCTTGGAATCGCCAGGCCGGCGGAGATGACCGCCGATTCGCTGCTGGTCTCTTCGTGATCGAACAACTCGTCCTCGTGCGCCACGGCCAGACCGTGCACAACGTCGCCGGCATCGCCCAGGGATGGAACGACAGCGCGCTCTCGGATGCGGGGAGGCGGCAGGTGGAGACGCTCGCGGGCCGGATCGTCTCGCTGAAGCCCGACGCGATCTTCAGCTCCTCGCTGGAACGGGCCCTGACGACGGCGCGGGTGATCGCCGCGGCCGCCGGTCTCGACGTGCAGGTGCTCGATGATCTGCGGGAGATGAGCTACGGTGACTGGGAGGGGCGGCAGTTCCTCGACATTCGCCGTGACGACGAGGCTGCATACCGGAGTTGGATCGACGACCCCGACAGCCCCTGCCCCGGCGGCGAGTCCCACAACGCCGTCCTGCGGCGGATGCAGCGCGCTTTCGAGACGATCTCCGCGGGGGCCCGGCGGCCGGTCGCCGTCACGCATGGCACCGCGATCCGCATCGGCGCCACGGCGCTGCTCGATGCCCCGATCGCCGTCTCCCGCCATCTGGCGCAGGACAACGCGGCGATCAACGTGTTCGTCCGGCGCGGGGAGCGGCTGGTGCTGAAGCTGTGGAACGATACGACGCACTGCAACGATGACGGTGAACGATGAGGGATGAACGGGTAAGATGCGCCGCGTTGCTCGGTTGACGTCATGATTCTCGAACAGATCACCGACCAGCTCGCCGAGACGTTGAAGACGCGCGTGCTGACGCTCTTCGGCCACGCGGTCGATCGCGTCGTGCTGCAGGCCCCGCCGCGGCTGGCGATGGGAGACCTGGCGACACCGCTCTGCCTCGAGCTGGCGAAGGCGCTCAAGCGCAAGCCGCGGGAGATCGCCGAGACGCTGGTCAAGAACCTGGTGCTGCCGGCGCTCGTGCAATCCGTGGGCATCGAAGGGGCCGGCTATCTGAACTTCCGGTTCGACCGCGGCGCATTCACCGCGGCGCACCTGCAGAGCGTGATGCAGCCGCCGCCTCGGGCGGGCGACCGCATCATCGTCGAGCACACGAACATCAATCCGAACAAGGCGGCGCACATCGGCCACCTCCGCAACGCGGTCCTCGGCGACACGCTCGTGCGCTGGCTGAAGTGGCTCGGGCATCACGTGGAGACGCAGAATTACATCGACGACACCGGCGTGCAGGTCGCGGACGTTGTCGTAGCCTTCGAGCATCTCGAAAAAAAAAGCGTCGCCGAGGTCGAAGCGCTCACGCGCTCGACGCGGTTCGACTACACGTGCTGGGATCTCTACTCGAAGATGGCCAACTACTACGCGGAGCATCCCGAGGCCGAGCAGTGGCGCCGCGACACGCTGCACCGCATCGAGCGCCGCGAAGGTGACACGGCCAAGCTCGCCGCCGTCGTCGCCAGGGCGATCGTCGAACGGCACACGGCCACGATGCTCCGGCTGGGGATCGAGTACGACCTCCTGCCGAAGGAGAGCGACATCATCGCCCTGAACTTCTGGGAGCGCGCGTTCGAGATGCTGAAGGCCTCGGGCGCGGTCATCCTCGAACCCGAGGGGAAGCACAAGGGCTGCTGGGTGATGAAGCTCGAAGAGAGCGCGGAGTTCGAGGGGATGAACGAGCCGGACAAGATTCTCGTCCGCTCGAACGGCACCGTCACCTACACCGGGAAGGACATTGCCTATCAGCTCTGGAAGTTCGGTCTGCTCGACCGGACGTTCCGTTATCGGAAGTTCTCCGTTTATCCGGACGGGCACGTCCTGTGGGAGACGACGGCGGGCGAAAGCTCGGTGGAGGCGCCGCGGTTCGGCGGCGCGCAGCGCGTGGTCAACGTCATCGACGTCCGCCAGGCGTATCTGCAGAAGGTCGTGCGCGAAGGGCTGCGGCTTCTGGGACATCAGCGCGAGGCCGACAACTCGGTCCACTTCTCCTACGAGATGGTGGCACTCACTCCGGCGACGGCCGAGGCGCTCGGCCTGGAGATCGCGGAGGAGGACCGGCAGCGGCCGTGGGTGGAGATGTCGGGACGAAAAGGCGTCGGGGTGAAGATCGACGACCTGATCGATGCGCTGCAGGCGAAGGCCACCGAGGCGGTGCGGGAGGGCAGCAAGCGCGAGGGGCTGTCCGAAGAAGAGACCGCCGAGCTGGGCCGGCAGATCGCCATCGGCGCGATCCGCTACTTCATGCTCAAGTACGGACGCAACAAGATCATCGCTTTCGATTTCGCCGAGGCCCTGACGTTCGAGGGCGATTCCGGACCGTACCTGCAGTATTCGACGGTGCGCGTGCGGAACATCTTCCGGAAGATGGCCGAGCGCGGCGTCAACGCCAGGCTCGACGATGCTTCGCTCGACGCACTCACGCTCACCGAAGGCATCGGAGACGAGATGTGGGAACTGGTGCGGCGCAGCGCGGAACTGCCGGCCGCAGTCCTGCGCGCGGTCGAATCACTGGAGCTTTCGGTGATCACGCACGAGCTGTTCGAGCTGTCGCAGAAATTCAACTCGTTCTATCACAAGTACCCAATCCTCAATGAGAAGGACGACGCGGAACGGCAGCGGCGCGCTGCGTGCGCGGAGATCTTCCGCCGAACGATGATCGCCGCGCTGGAGCGTCTGGGTATTCCGGTGCCGGAGAGGATGTAGCTCGGGCCGTTGGCCGGAGGCACCGATGGCCGGCTGGAGAGCCGGCACTACAGCGGACGTATAATGTCGCCATCGGTCCCCCAATGAAGCTCGATCTCCACGACTACCTCATCCGCGGGCTCTTCCTCTTTGCGGGCGCAATCGCGGCGGTGCTCCTCGTCCTGAAGGGCTTCGGGCCGGTGCTGCCGGCACTGGCAATTGGCGGGATGGCGGGGGCCTTCGCCGTCTCGCGGTTCGGCCCCAGCGAAGAATGAGCTACGACGCCTGCTGCTGACTTCCCTCGAGCCGGCGGACGTTTTCGGCCTGGAGTCCCTTGGGCCCCTGCTTGACGTCGAATTCGACCTTCTCCCCCTCGTTCAGACTGCGGTAGCCGGCCTGTTGGATCGCGGTGTGGTGGACGAAAACGTCCTCACCGGTTTCGCGCTTGATAAAGCCATAGCCTTTGTCGTTGTTGAACCACTTGACTGTGCCGACCTCGGCCATCGTCTCCTCCCTCCCGCGCCACGACGGTGCATCCTGCCGCGGCGCGTGAGCTGTGCCCGAATTCGTGCAATGTTCGGGCCTTCGAGGGGAAACAGTCCCCCTTTACCAGATCAATGCCCGGTTGATGCCAATCTGGCGAAACCCGAGGGACTCGTAGAGCGCGATCGCCGGACGATTGAAGTCGTTGACGAATAGCGTGACGCTCTTCCCCTTCCGCGCCAGATGGCCACACACCTCCTGCAGCAGTGCGCGTGCGAACCCGTGACGCCGATAGCGGGGATGCGTCCACACACCCATGAGCTGCACGGCCTCGGGAGTGACCGCGGAGAACTCGCACTTGGCCACGATCCGCCCGTCGTGGACGCGGATGAGGGAGCGCTTCTTGTCGACGAGCTCGCGGATGCGCTCCCGGTATCCAAGGGCATCGCGTTCCAGCGGATCGATGCCCACCTCTTCCTTGTGCATTGCCGCGCACGCGGGGACCAGGGCATCGAGATCATGATGCGCGGAGAAGCGAGACTCCCTGAGGTCGGGATAGTCGAGGCGTCCGGCAATCGCGTAGACGGGCTGGCTCATCCGCACAACGGTGGGAGGGTCGAGCTGTGCCTGCAGGCGATGCCAGAGCGACTCCACCAGCGGTGCGGGAGAGATGATGGCCCGCACCGGGAGGATGCGCGTCAGGATGCGCTCGGCGATCGCCGCAACCGCGGCGTCGATCACGTCGGCCGGCGACTGAGGATCGGTGGCCATGACGACGTTGGTGGCCAGCGAGGCCACGAGGACGATCTCCCCGCCATAGCGCACTTCGACGATCTGCGTGGCGGCGACGAAACGCTCCTCGAGCAGACGCGAGACGAGATAGACGTTGATCAGCGGATCGCGGCGCAAAAAGCTGAGCGCAGGGCCGCCGTCGTCATCGGAGAGCGCTCGAATCGACCAGCGACCTTCTGCCGGAACCGTCACCATAGTGCGCCTTCGTTTTGCGAGCTGGCCGGTATGCTATCTGATCCCTGCAACCGGTGCCAAAGCGGCCGCCGATCCCGCTCCGCATGCTGCCGGGCTCGCCGCTCGCCGAATGACCTGCAAATGCCGCGCAAACGGGGTCAGGCGACGAGGACGCGCACGTTCGGATGCCTGCCCAGCACGGAGGCCGGGAAGTTCACGCTCTCTTCCCCCGACCGCAGGCGCTCGATGGCCTCGCGTTTCTTCTCGCCGCTGGCCAGGAGCACGACGGCGCGCGACTCGAGGATCGTGCCGATGCCCATGGTGATGGCGTGGGTCGGCACACGCTGATCGAGGAAGAAGGGGGCGTTCGCGCGGCGCGTCGATTCGCTCAGGGCTACGACGTGCGTGCGCGAGTCGAACGGCGTGCCGGGCTCGTTGAATGCGATGTGGCCGTTTGATCCGAGGCCGAGAAACGTCAGGCCGAGCCCCCCGGCGCCGCCGATCGCCCGTTCGTAACGCGCGCACTCCACGCCGCGGTCGGGGGCCATGCCGTTCGGAATGTGCGCGTTCTCCGGGCGGATGTCGATGTGATCGAACAAATGCTGCTGCATGAAGTGCGCGTAGCTGCCGGCGTGATCGCGCGGGATGCCGACGTATTCGTCGAGATTGAAGGTGACGACGTCGCGAAAACAGCGGTACTCACGCGCGCATTCGGCGACCACGCGGTCGTACATTCCGACCGGCGTGCTTCCGGTCGGCAGTCCGAGAACCACGTGCGGGTCGTCGCCGATGGCCGCGAGCAGGATGGAAGCAGCGCGGTCGGAGAGCGCGCCATAATCGGCGAACGTTTCCCAGTTCATCCCAGCTCACGACCTCGTACCCACACGCGCGCGGCCTCGAACCGGGGAGTGAGCAGCAGCAGATCGGCATCGTAGCCGGCGGCGATTCGCCCCTTCCGGTCGGCCACCCCGAGAATGCGCGCCGGAACTTCGGTGGCCATCGGAAGGACGATCTCGATCGGGAGCCCGGCGAGCTCGACCATGTTCTGCACCGCGCGGCGCATGGTCAGCGTGCTGCCGGCCAGAGTGCCGTCGCCGAGCCGCGCGGTGCCGGCGGGAGTGACGGTGAACTCGTGCTCGTACAGCTTGTAGCTTCCGGGCGGCATCCCGGCGGCGCGGACGGCGTCGGTGATCAGGGCCATCCGTCCCGGCATGGCCAGTGTGGCGATGCGCAGCACGGCCGGATGGACGTGCACTCCGTCGGCGATCAGCTCGGCCGTGGCCGCCGTGGAGACCAGCGCCGCGCCGACGACCCCCGGCTCGCGGTGATGCATGCCGGTCATGGCATTGAACAGATGCGTGAAGTGCGTCGCGCCCCAGTCGAGCGCGGCGACGGCCTCGCTGTAGTCGGCCGAGGTGTGTCCGATCGAAAAGACCACGCGCGAACGGAAGTGCTCGATCAGGGAGCGCACTCCGTCGATCTCCGGGGCCACGGTGGCGATCCAGCGGAGGTGGGGGGCGGCATCGAGCAAGGCGGCGATCTCATGGATGTCGGCCGCGCGGATCGCGCCGACGTTCTGCGCGCCGGCGCGCTTCGCGCTGATGTACGGCCCCTCGAGGTGAATCCCGCAGATCTCCGCCGCCTGCCGCTCGGGCCGCGAGACACGGGCGATCGCGGCGACCGCGGCGCGCAGATCGGCAGCCGAACCGGAGAGCGTCGTCGCCGCCATGGCCGTCGTGCCGTTGTGTGCATGAAAGGACGACACACGCGCCGCCGCCTCGTCCGAAGCGTCCATGAAATCGGCTCCGTCGCCGCCGTGCACGTGGATGTCGACAAACCCCGGCACGATCAGATCGTGTGTCACCGTCGCGTCTTCCGGCGGATGATCGAGGTCCCGGATTCCGGCGATCAGGCCGTCTTCGATGGTGATCAGGGTCCGCTCGCGGATCGACCCGCGCACGAACGCGCGTCCCCAGATTCGCTCCGTCATACGCTGATCTTACCGAGGACCGTCGGTCTTCCGCCGGTGGCACCCGGAATGTTGGTGTTCAGCCCGGCAACGGCATCGTTGGCGATGATGGCCAGGGCGATGGCTTCCTTCGCCTTGCCGTCGATGCCGAAGTGTTCGTGACTCATGATCTCGCCTGCCGGCAGACGCTCGCGCAGCATGCCCATCAGCGTGGAGTTCCGCGACCCGCCTCCGCCGACGATCACCTGATCGATGGGGCCGTGCGGCAGGAGAAAGTCGCGATAGGCGCGGGCGATGCTCTCGGCGGTCAGCGCGGTCGCCGTGGCCATGAGGTCTTCGATGGGCACGGAATGGGCCTCCGTCAGAATGCGCCGGGCGAACTGCACGCCGAATCGTTCGCGCCCCGTCGTCTTCGGAGGTGGCATCCCGAAGTAGGGGTCCGCCATCCAGGCCTCGAGCAACTCGGGGATCACGCGGCCGCGCGCGGCGATGGCCCCGTCTTCGTCGCATCCCGCGGCGCCGGCGGTCGCGACCTCGGCCAGCGCGTCGATGATCATGTTGCCGGGCCCGGTGTCGAAGGCGATCACCGAGTCCGTCCCGGCGTGCGGCGGGAGCCAGGTGACGTTGCCGATTCCGCCGATGTTCTGCACGCAGCGGCCGCGCTTCGCGTCGCGCAAGAGGACCCAGTCGGCGTAGGCGATGAGCGGCGCGCCGTGCCCGCCGGCGGCGACGTCGCGCACGCGGAGATCGCCGACCGTGGTGATTCCGGTGCGCTCGGCGATCACCGCCGACTGTCCGATGGCCAGCGTGGAACGCGTGCGGATCGGGCGGTCGATCCACGCCGCGTGCACGTCTTCGGTCACCGCCTCGGGATCGTGCCAGATCGTCTGGCCGGCGCTGGCCACGAGATCGACGTCGTCCGGCGCGAGCCCATGCTCCTCGAGGAGCCGGTGCACGGCGGCGGCGAAGACCTCGCCGAGGAGAAAATCGAGCCGGCAGATCGCCTCGATCCGTGCCTGCGCCGGATCGAACAGTCGGAAGATGCGCGCCCGCAGCTCGGCCGGAAAGGGATACGTCCGGAATCCGCGCAGCGCGACCGAAGCGTGCTCGCCGTGACCCGTGATTTCCACCAGCGCGGCGTCGATGCCGTCGACCGAGGTCCCCGACATCAATCCGACCAGCAGCCGCGATTCCTTGACGGCGATGTTTAGCAGCCGCCCGACGCGATTCACGTGCCGAGGACCTCGTGCAGATTGCCGCGGTGCGCCGCGAGCAGCGCGCGCGCCTCGTCCGCGGCGATCTTCCTGGCGGCCATGACGATCGCCAGCCGTACGTTTCCGCCGGACTCGCGCATGGCCTGCGCCGCCGCGGTGCGCGGAACGCCCGCCGCGATCTCCACCATCCGCACCGCACGGTCGCGCAGTTTCTCGTTCGTCGCCGGCATGTCGACCATCAGGTTCGAGTGCACGTGCCCCAGGCGGATCATCACCGCCGTCGAGAGGGTGTTGAGCACCAGCTTCTGCGCCGTGCCGCTCTTCATCCGCGTCGATCCCATGATCACCTCGGGGCCGGTGAAAGGGACGATGGCGATGTCCGCCTCCTGCGCCAGCGGCGACCCCGGCCGTGACGTGAGGCCGACGGTCAGCGCGCCGATCATGTTCGCCTTGCGGACGGCGGCCACGGTGTAGGGCGTCGTGCCGGACGCGGCGATGCCGACGAGCGCGTCGTCGGGAGAGACCTCGCGGTCGACTGCGGCGATCGCCGCCTCTTCATCGTCTTCCGCCCCCTCGGCGGCGGCGAATCCTGCGCGTTCGCCCCCGGCCATCAGCACGCGGACGAGCGACGGATCGGTGCCGAACGTCGGAGGGAGCTCGGCCGCGTCGAGCATGGCGATGCGCCCGCTGGTGCCTGCGCCGGCATAGAAGAGCCGGCCTCCGTGCTCGAGCCGCGCCGCGATCTCGTCGACCGCCTGCGCGATCCGCTCGGCTTCCGCGGCGACCGCCGGGGCCACGAGCGCGTCCTGCTGCTCGATGATGCGCACGATCTCGAGCGTCGGGTGGCGGTCGATGTCGAGACTGGCGTCGAGCCGCTCCTGACTCATGACGGCACACGATATCATCCGCCCGCCGATGCCCACGCTGATGCAGAAGATCCGGCTCGTGCTGCGCGGATGGAGCCGGCGCCGCGAGGAAAAACAGCACGCCTTTCTGTCGCAGAACGCCGGCTGGGGCGCGGCGCTGACGCCGCAGGCGATGCGCCCGCCGTCGGAGGGGCCACTCGATCTCGAAGGCCTCACGGTCGCCTATCTCGACGATTCGGGGCAGTTCCACTACTACCTCGATGTCGAGACCGGCGAGGTGGTCGAAGCGCGTGCGCCGCTCGCCGGTGCGCGCTACCGGCGCGTCCCGTCACGCGACGCGCAGTCCGACCTGGAGGACCGGCGCGCCTTCGTCGAACTGCTCGATGCTTCGGACGCCCGCGAGCGCCTCACGGCGTGCGTCGGAGTCCCCGAGGCGTTCCGCCGCGTGCTCGCCGCCGACAGGAAGATCGAACGCGCCTGGTACAACTTCCGGAACGACCGCGCCATCGCCGTGATTCGCAGATGGCTGTAGACAAGAAAGGCCGCGCGTTTCCGCGCGGCCCAGAGGTTTGCATGCGTAACGCGGTTACGGCATCGGAAGTGGCGGAACGGGATGGTGCGCCGGCGTCGGAACGATCTCGATCACCTGCATCTCGGGAATGAACTCATCCTCAGACCGCGACGTCCGCTCCGATTCGTCCGTTTCCTTCGAGCCCTCTTCAATCCACTCTTCCCCGTCGTAGATCCACATCAGGGCATCCTTTCTTCTCTGCCCGGTGTCCCCAGGCGTCACACCTTGGAGTTCAAGCCCCCTGCCAGGTTGCCGTCGTGGCAAACCATTCGATCTGCGCCATTTATACGGATGAGTGCCGAGAAGGTTCGGCAAAGCGTCCTCGTTTGGAATCACTGCCGTCCGGCGGACATGGCATTTCGCCGGAGGTGCTCGGCGAGCTGCTGGTAGGCGCGGCCGCGATGCGAGATGCGGTCTTTTTCCTCGGCGGCCATCTCGGCGAACGTGCGGTCCGATCCACGGGGCTGAAACCAGGCGTCCCAGCCGAAGTGCTGATCGCCGCGCGGTTCGACGAGCACATCTCCCTCGCACTCTCCGAGGAAGAGATGAGCTTCAGTGCCGTCCCAGTAGGCGACGCAGCACTGCGCGAGCGCCGCGCGGTTGTTGAGCGCGTAGGCGATCGCGGCCAGCCCCTTTCCGCCGGCGGCCTCGAGCAGCCATTTCACGTAGGGCCCGGGGAAATTGCCGAGCTCGTGGAAGCCGAGCGAGACGTCCTCGACGATGAGCCGCTCGTAGCCTTTGGTGCGCGCGACCTCGAGTTTGTAGCGGGAGATCTCTTCGACGGTTCGGGCCTGGATCCCGGGCAGAGAGATCGAGGCGCGGAGCAGCGGGCGTCCGAG
>DATFUW010000435.1:0-3961 GCA_035260605.1 Thermoanaerobaculia bacterium
CGACCGGACTGCTTCCGCCCAGGTCGACCCGCACCAGTCCGTGCGGCCCCGCCGCGACCCACGCTGTGTCGCCTCGTACGACGACGTCCCGCGCATCCTCGGGGATGAGCGTCGAGTCGCCCGAGCCGTTCACGTCGAAGAAATAGAGCCCGGTCGCCGGGACCGCGGCGATCAGCGTGTCGCCGTGCCACGCCAGCGCCGCCGGCGGCTGCGGCGTGGCGAAACGCCGCACCACATCCATCGTCGCCGCGTTCCACACCGCGATGCCGAGCGGCGTCACGCCGGCGAGGTCGGTACCGTTCGACGCGATGCGCGTGGCCACGGCATCGGGATCGCGTCCAAGCTCGGTCAGCGAGCCGTCGCTCGCGATCCGGAACCGGACCAACGCCTCGCGGGTGGCGACAGCGACCTGATTCGCGTCGATGACTGCCACGTCGAGACTCTCGGAGTCGGTCTGCGCAACGGCTGCGCGGCGGACCGGCGACTGCGAGACGTCGTAGACCGCTGCGCCGCGCCCGTCGGCGGCGATGACGTAACGTCCGTCGACGGCGAAGCGCATGCTGTTGCCGCGCGAGCCCCACTCTCCCGCCTGCGCGTGCGCCATCAGCGGAATCGATGCGATGAGAAGAACGGTCGAAATGCGGTGCATCAGTCTGCTCGATGCAAAACCCGGGCTACTCGAACCTCAGGACTCCGAACGCGGCGACCAGGTGAAAATCGGGAGGCTGTTTCATCGTCGGACTCCAGGCGCTGTACTCGTCCCCTTCGGGACTGCGGTCGATCCGAAAGAAATTCGCGCGCCACGACTCCCCCGCCGCAGGAACGCGGACGCCGAGCGATTCGAACGGCACGCGCAGCACGCTCTCCAGGCTCGATGGCGTCCGGCGCACCGCGGCGAACAGGCCGGCGCACTCCCATCCCCGGTCGGCGCGCATGGACCGCCGCACCCCCTCCGGCGATTCGATCCGAGCGTCGAACGTCGTGCCCAGCGGATTGACCTCGATCTCGAAGTAGACGCTCCCGCCGGCCGGCGCCAGAAACGCCTCGAACACGTCCTCCTCGTACAGCGGTTCGTCGTGCCCGAGGTACGTCGCTACGATGCCATCATCGTGGGCGCAGAAGAGGATGTTGAGGCAGGCGTCGGCGTACACCGTGATCGTCGTCGGCAGCCGCGGCGCTCCTCCGTCGGTGGCCCGCCGGATCGCGACCCGCTCGCAGCCCGGCGGAACCGCCCAGGGATCTTCCATCGAAAATGGCCGCCGCCGCACGAGCACCTGCGCATGATAGGCGCGACCGGACTCCCGTGTTCTGGCTCACGGCGTGCAACGAGTCAGCCCTGGGAACGACGGAAAATGATAGATCCCGAACTCGAAGAACTGAAACGGGAGTTTCTCGCAGAGGCCCGCGAGAAGGTCCGGGTCATGGAAGAGGACTTCGACGGCGGAGCGAACCCGCAGTCGATCGAACAACTGTCGAATCTGGCGCATCAGCTCAAGGGAGCCGGCGGGAGCTACGGTTTCGAACGGATCTCCTCCGAGGCTGCGCAGGTGGAACGGGCACTCGAGCAAGTGCGGAACGGAGGGGCTCCGCTGCGCGAATCGATGCGTCAGAACATCGCGCGGCTGCGCGGCGAGATCGATCAGCGGCTGGCCGAGCTATCCGTGCCGGCGCAGTGATTCCGACTCGCTTTCGACCGCGACCTGATTCCGCCCCTGCCGCTTGGCACGGTAGAGCGCGCTGTCGGCGCTGACGATCAGCTCGCGCGCGACCTGGATTCCCGGGTGCGGCACGGCGGAGACGCCGATGCTCACTGTCAGGGGGATCGGGCCGGCCTGCGTCACCGCCGGCGTCGATTCGACGAGCGCGCGGATCTTCTCGGCGAACGACGCCGCGTCGGCCGGGACGGTCTCCGGCATCATCACCGCGAACTCCTCGCCCCCGTACCGCGCTGCGAGATCGGTGCTGCGGATCGAATCGAGGAAGAGGCGCGAGACCGCTTTCAGCACCTCGTCGCCAACGGAGTGTCCGTAGTTGTCGTTCACCCGCTTGAAGAAGTCGAGGTCGACGATCGCCAGCGACAGCGGACGCCGGTAGCGCGTCGACTCCTCGAAGGCGCGCCCCAGCTCGTCCTGGAAATAGCGGTGGTTGTACAGCCCGGTGAGCCCGTCGGTAATCGAGAGCAGCTCCAGGCGCCGGTTCGTCTCCAGCAGTTCCTTCTGCAGATCGACGATCCGCTTGCCGGCCCGGATGCGCGCCAGCAGCTCGGCCTGCTGGAAGGGTTTGGTCACATAGTCGTCGGCCCCCAGATCGAGCCCTCGAATCTTCTCCGCCTGCTCGTCCTCGCCGGTCAGCAGGATCACGTAGCGGGTCTTGAACTCCGGCCGGGCCTTGAGCTCGGCGCAGAGTTCCGCGCCGTCGAGGTCGGGAAGCCGGCGGTCGAGGACCGCCAGGTCCCAGGCGATCTTTGCCAGCTTCGTGCGGGCCTCGCTTCCGGTGGCGAACTCGACGACGTCGTATCCGCTGCGCCGCAACAGCAGCCGCACCAGGCGCCGGATCGCGGCGTCGTCGTCGATGATGGCGATCCGGAACTTCTGCGTCTCCGCCATTGACGTCCTCGGCGGCAAAGGCGATGCCACTACGACGGCTGGATGCGCATCGAGATGTCGAGGGCCCGCACGGAATGCGTGAGTGCCCCGATGGAGATACGGTCGATCCCGCTTTCGGCGACGGCGCGGACGTTCTCCAGGGTGATTCCTCCCGAGGCTTCGAGAGGGACGGCGCCGTCCGTCCGATCCACGGCCCGCCGCAGCTCGGTGGGGGTCATGTTGTCGAGCAGGATGAAGTCGGGGCGGAGCGCGAGCGCCTCCTCGAGTTCGCGCATGGAGCGCACTTCGATCTCGATCGGCTGCGCCATGCGCCGGGCGCGCACCCGTTCGACGGCGGCCCGGATGCCGCCGGCGCGGTCGATGTGATTGTTCTTGATGAGGAAGAGGTCGTGCAGGCCGAGACGGTGGTTCTCCCCGCCGCCGCAGCGTACGGCGTATTTGTCGAGCGCGCGGAGGCCGGGCGCGGTCTTGCGCGTGTCGAAGATCCTGGCTCGCGTGCCGCGGACGGCGTCGGCGTAGCGGCGCGTGGCCGTGGCGATTCCGGAGGCCCGCTGCAGCAGATTCAGCGCCGTCCGCTCTCCCGAAAGGAGCGCCACGACGCTGCCTTCGACCTCGGCGAGCGTCGTGCCGGGGCGGAGCGCGTCGCCGTCAACTATGCGCGGGATGAACTTCACGGCGGGATCGAGCGCCCGGAACGTCGCCGCGGCGAACGGCAGTCCGGCGGCGACCCCGTCGGCTTTGGCCATGAGGACGGCGCGGCCGCGCTCGCCGGGCGCGAAGATGGCCTCGCTGGTGATGTCGGGAAGGTCCTCGTCGAGGGCGCGCCGGACGATGGTCTCGATGGCCTGCGGGTCCATCCAGGAATGATGCCCCGGCGCCGTCCGTTTTGGTATGTCCACGCGGTTCATTGACAAGTTGGGGGCGCAACGGCTTCGACGGGAACACGTCGGGGCTTCGGTTGCATGCCGAGCTGATGGTCTCGTAAAAACGATCAAACTGAGTAGCTGCGAACAACAGCGAACTCGCACTCGCGGCCTAATTAGGACTGCGACGCCCACTCCGGAGGTTGCTCACGCCGCCGGTTCGGGTGTCATGAATGTGAGCTAAGGGTTCGCGGCCCGCCTCGCCGCGGATCACGAAAATTCAGAGGCTGGCCCACGTCCATTCCCCGCTCTCGGGGCAGAACGCGGGCGAGAATAAAAACGAGAGAAACGCATGTAGGAGCCGGGTCGCCACTGTTTTCGGACGCGGGTTCAACTCCCGCCGCCTCCACCAAACGAGCGAGCAGCGGACATCGAGCAGCGAGCAGGCTGCGAGTCGTCCGGTGCTCGCGACGAGCAACGAACAGAACGGCC
>DATFUW010000436.1:0-3161 GCA_035260605.1 Thermoanaerobaculia bacterium
TACGGCTTCGCCTCCCCCGGCGAAAAATTCGCCTTCGAAAAACTCATCTCCATCTCCGGCATCGGCCCCACGCTGGCGCAGAAGATCCTCTCGGGCATCGAGCCGGCCGACCTGGCGCGGGCCGTGGCCGACGGCGACACCCGCAAGCTCTCGTCGGTCCCCGGAGTGGGAAAGAAGACCGCCGACCGCATCTGTCTCGAGCTTCGGGAGAAGCTGCTGCTGCCGGAAGGGGCCGCCCCCGCCGCGACGTCGCGGCTCGCGATCGACGACGACGTCCACTCCGCGCTCGTAAACCTCGGCTATCGCCCCAAAGACGCCGATGGGGCCATCGAGGCGGCACGCCGGGATCTCGGGTCCGACGCCGAGTTCTCATCGATCCTCAAACGCGCCCTCCGTCAGCTCACGACCGGTTGACGCCCGCCGGTTTCCGGACGGCGCCATCGATGCTCCAGATGCCGGCGCCCCGCGCCGCGATGTAGAGGAACAGGAAGGCGTAGAGAACGGCGAGCTCTCCCTTGTTCACCAGCGGGATGGGATGGTGCGGCGCGTGCGCCAGGAAATAGGCCACCGCCATCTCGCCCGAAGAGATGAACGCGGCCCACTCCGTCAGCACGCCGAAGGTCATCATCAGCCCGCCGATCAGCTCGATGCAGCCGGCAATGAAGAGCATCCGCGGCAGCGTCCCTCCTGGACCTTGAGGAAATCCAAGGAGCTTCTGCGAGCCGTGCGTGGCGAACAGGAGTCCGGAGATGATGCGCAGCAGTGCATAGGCTTGCGGGGCAAACCGGCCAAGAAGTGCTCTCATGGGGGCGGGATGGTACGCCACGACCAGCAATCGGGAGCGAGTTTTGAATAGCTTGTTTCCGAAATGGTGCCGAAACTCCGCGTGCTCGCGATCCTCGTCCTGCTGTCGAGCCCGCCTGCCGTGCTCGCTTCCAGTCCGGAGACGCTGGCCCTGCTCGGCGAGGCCTGGCCGACGGCGCAGGCGGCGAGGATCAGCGACATCGGGCGGGGAATCGGGGTCGTGTTCAGCCCCGACCTGAGCGTCCGCGACAACTGCCGTTTCTATGAGGCGCTCGGCTTCGCCTGTTTCCAGACCCCCGACTGGGGGCGCGTGCTCCAGGGCATCCACCGCTACAACTCCGATCATCCCGACCGGCGGATCTACACGCTGGTGCTGGAGACACACGGGACGAACGGAAACGGCCTGAAGCTGCAGCACAGCTACTCGCCGACGACGGAGCGCTCGTATATCTCGGTGGGAGCGCTGCAGGAGCGGCTGGAGCGTGACGGCGTCTACTACATCATCATCAGTGCCTGCAACTCGCAGCGGCTGCTGCGGCCGTACATCTACAACGAGCTCGATCCGTACAACGGAGACAAGCTGTTTCTGCCGGCGACGTGCGGGATCTACGACGCCTCGCCCGATTTCGATTCGTCGCGCAGCGCGGTCACGGTGATCACGCCGCGCTCGTCGCACATTGAGACGACGCTGGTCGGATCAGTTCACGAGCTGCGGATGGCGACGCGCAGGGCCGTGCTGGCCGCGGCACGCGCGCGCCATCTGAAGCTCGCCGCGCATTTCGCCATCTCCGACATCATGATGGAGATCCTGACGCGCGATCCTGGCCTGCAACTGACGAGCGACCGCTACATCGACCTGCTCTCCGCCGAGATCCAGCCGGTCGACCGCAGCGAGGAGCTCTACCGCCACTTCCTGACCTATCTCAACGCGGTGACCGCGCGGCAGGCGGGAGCGACGATGCGCCACGCCGGACTGACGGACCGCGGCGCGCCGTGGAAATCGCGTTAGGTCGCGGATGACGCCGCGCACGACTTGCGGAGCCTGCAAAGGCCATCGCCGCGTGCGAGCGATGACGCCCTGAACCACCGCGAAGTCGACGGCTTCAACGCGCGTTCTGCCGCGCCGGCGCTCCGTGCCCCGCTGTTTTGAGTCAGGCTGCGACCGCGGGCGGGGGCCGACGATGAGCGGCCCGAGGACCGGTCGGGCGGCTCGATCCGGACGAGGCCGTGGCGCGCATCATCGCCCAGATTCCCGAGCCGAGGAAGCAGACTGATTCACAATGATGGGAGATACGCCAACGCCGCCCGCGCGAAACACGGGCACGACGGGCGGTGGCCGAAGCAGGCTCAAAACCGGTAACGGCCACCGTGGCCGTCATGGCGACGAGCGAGCCCGGTTCCGGCGACCAAAAGGCGGCACGCAAGCGGTGGGCGAATCTGATTCGCCACATCGACGAAGTCGACCCTCTGGTCTGCCCTCGTTGCGGCGGGATGCTGAAGATCATCGCCTTGATCACCGAGGGGTGAGCCATCCGAGCCATTCTCGATTCGGTGCAGCGAAGCGACACACCATCCTCGGCCGGCTCGCGCCATCAGCCATCCCCGCTCGGCCGGCCGCGGGTTCCCGCAAGTGTCGTCGGGGCCGGCCGGATCAGGCATGAGGCTCCATTGAAGCGGCGTTGCGGGCGCCACTGGATTCCCGATTCGAGCTTCTCGGCCGCGACGGGCACACAGCGAAACCGCGACGAGAGCCGCGGCACTTGCAGTGTCCACGACCGCATTGTCATCATGATGCCGTTCAGCGGAAGGAGCGGCGGTCCGTCCCCACGAGTTCGTGGCCATCGTCGTGCCGTTGATTTCCGCTCGGGAGAGTGCCATGAATCTTCTACTTGCGATCACCCTTGCCGCGTCACTCAGGAGCTTCAACGGGCCGCTCGTCTCTCCGGCCAACGACGGGGACTTCGTTTTCATCGTCGCCGGCGACAACCGGCCTACCGCGCACGGCGCGCCGTGGCCGCGCGTCCTGCCCGCGATCTTCTCCGAGATCCGCCTGATCAGGCCCGACTTCGCCCTCTGGACCGGAGACACGATCTACGGCTACGACGATACCCGCGAGCAGCTTCGGAAGGAGTACAGCGAGTTCGAGGCGCTCGCGAAGCACGCGGGCGTGCCGATCTTCAACGCGCCGGGCAACCACGAGATCCACGATCTGAAGAACCAGATTCCTTGCGCCGAGCTGGAGGCAGAGTTCCAGAAGCATTTCGATCTCTTCGGCTCCTTTGACTACCGCGGCGCCCACTTCATCGCCCTCGATACGGAGGAGTGCGGACACAGCATGCCGGCGGTCGACGGCAGGC
>DATFUW010000437.1:0-3462 GCA_035260605.1 Thermoanaerobaculia bacterium
CGAGGCGTCGCTGTTCGAGACGGGAGGGGCGCGGGACACGCTGACGCGGCACTTCGCGACACAGTCGCTGCGGGGATTCGGCCTCGAAGAGGGCGACGTGCGGATCGCCGCCGCGGGGGCGGCACTGCGCTACGCCGCGGCGAACCACCGGAAGCCGCTCGATCACGTGCGGACGCTGCGAATCGATGACCCAGGCCAGTTTTTGGTGCTCGATGCCGCGACGCTGGCGAACCTCGAGGTCCTGCAGTCGCGCGATGCCATGAATCCGCGGGCTTCGCTCTGGTCGGTGATCAATGCCACCCGCTCGGCCATGGGCGCACGAACGCTGCGCGCCTGGATCATCCGCCCGCTCAAGATGCGGGAGGCGATTTTCGACCGCCACGACGCGGTCGACGAGCTGACCCGCTCGCGCGCCATCCTGGAGTTGACGAACGGTCATCTTGCCGCCGTGGCCGATCTGGAGCGGCTCACCGCGCGGATCACGCTGCGCGCCGCCTCGCCGCGCGAATGCCTCACCCTGGCGTCGTCGCTGCAGGAGATCGCCGCGTTGCGCGGCGCGATGCATCCGCTGCAGGGACCACTGCTCGGTTCGCTGCGCGACCAGCTCGACCCGGTCCCGGGGGCCGGCGATGCAATCGCCAGGACCATCGCCGATGACGCGCCCGCGGCCGCGCGGGACGGAGGCGTGATTCGCGCCGGCGTCGACTCCGACCTCGACGAACTGCGCACCATCGCCCGCGATTCGAAATCGCTCCTGCTGCAGATGGAGGCGAGCGAACGGGAGCGGACCGGCATCACCTCGCTGAAGATCCGCTTCAACAACGTCTTCGGCTACTCCATCGAGGTCTCGAAGGCGAACCTCGCGCGCGTACCGCCCGACTACATTCGCAAGCAGACGCTGGTCAACGCGGAGCGCTTCATCACGCCGGACCTCAAGGCGCTCGAAGAGAAGATCAGCGGCGCCGAGGAGAAGTCCCTGGCCATCGAGCAGCGCCTTTTCGAGGAGCTGCTCGAGTTGGTCGCGCAGTCGGCGGGCGCGATCCTGGACACCGCCGCCGCCGCGGGGCAGATCGACGCGCTCTCCTCGCTGGCCACGCTCGCGGCGCGCAACCGCTACGTGCGCGCGCAACTGAGCGACGACGCGGAGATCGTCATCGAGAATGGGCGGCATCCGGTCATCGAAGCGCTGGCCACCGAGCGCTTCATCCCCAACGACACCGAAATCCAGCGAGACCGCAACGGCATCCAGGTGATCACCGGGCCGAACATGGGCGGCAAGTCGACCTACCTGCGGCAGGTCGCGCTCATCGTGCTGCTGAACCAGGCCGGCGGATTCGTCCCCGCGTCATCGGCGCGGCTCGGCATCTTCGACCGCATCTTCACGCGCGTCGGTGCGTCCGACCAGCTCGCGCGCGGCGAGTCGACCTTCATGGTGGAGATGCACGAGACGGCCAACATCCTCAACAACGCCACCGGGAGCTCGCTGATCGTCCTCGACGAGGTGGGCCGCGGCACGGCGACCTTCGACGGGCTGTCGCTCGCCTGGGCCATCATCGAGTTCCTGCACGATCATCCCGAGCGCGGCGGAATCACGCTGTTCGCCACGCACTACCACGAGGTGACCGATCTGGCGAAGACCCGCTCGCGTGTCGCCAACTGCAACGTGGCGGTCAAGGAGTGGAACGACCAGATCATCTTCCTTCGCAAAGTCGTCCCGGGCGCTGCCGACAAGAGCTATGGGATCCAGGTCGCCAAGCTCGCCGGCATTCCGCTGCCGGTGATCGGTCGCGCGCGGGAGATCCTGCAGACGCTGGAGCGCAAGGAGCGCGACCTCGTCGAGGAGACGCGTGCCCACGGCGGAACTCCGGCGCCGCAAATGTCGCTCTTCGACTCCCGCGAGCGGGACGTCGTCGATGCCATCCGCCTCCTGCAGCCCGAGGCCATGACGCCGATCGAAGCCCTGAACCATCTGCAGCGGCTGAAAGAGAAGCTGCGGTGATGGCGAAAGAAGACAACGGCGCAGACCGCGTGCCGCATCGCTCGGCATAAACTCACCACGCACATGCACAACGGCATCCTCGGCATCGGCCTGACCGGCAAGTCGCTCACCGACCTGGAGCGGACGATCATCAGCCGCACCAGTCCCTACGCGGTGACCCTCTTCGGGCGCAACGTGGGGACGGCCGACCAGCTCCGCGAGCTCGTGCGCGAAGCGAAGGCCATCGCCCGACGCCCCCCCGTGTTTCTGATCGACGAGGAGGGAGGGCGGGTCGACCGGCTCCGGAACCTGATCCCCGGACTGCCCAGCGCCGAGGCTTTCGGAGAAGGGGAGCAGCCGGCGGAGCTCGCGCTCTGGTTCGGGAAGGTGGTCGGAATGGCGCTGCGCCATTTCGACATCGAGGCCGATCTCGCGCCGGTGGTCGACATCAGTGGGGCCCAGCAGCCGAAGGGGCTCGAGCGGCGGACGTTCGGCCGCGACGCGGAAACGGTCGTGGAGCTCGCCGGCGCATTCCAGCGAGGCCTCCAATCCGCCGGCACCGCAGCGTGTCTGAAACACTTCCCGGGGATCGGGTTCGGCTCGGCCGACCCGCACTACGGCGCGACGGTCATCGATGTCTCGCTCGACGAGCTGAAGCGCCGCGATCTGGTCCCGTTCCGCAAGCTCGGGAACGACGCGGGGGCGATCATGATCGGACACGGAACCTATCCGCAGATCGACGCTCCCGATCTTCCGGCCACTCTCAGTCGGACGATCACCACGAAGCTGCTGCGCGAGACGACCGGGTTCCACGGACTGGCGGTCACCGACGACATGGAGATGCACGCGGTCGCGGATTACGGCTCGTACGAGAGCATCACGGAGCGCGCCCTGATGGCCGGCAACGATGTCGTTCTGTTCTGCAGCCACATCGAGCGCGTTCCGGAGATCCAGTCGTTTCTCGCCGGACGCGTCGCCGAGGACGCCACGTTGCGCGCCAGGGTGGTGGAGGCGACCCGGCGGACGGAGGAATATCGGCGACACATCGCCGAGTTGCGCCGCGCGGCCGGCCCACCCGTTGCCCGTTTCGAAGACGTCGCCGCCGAGGCCGCACGGTTCGTCGAGGCGTTCGAGAAGGGGCGGAAGGGCGGCGGCTCGTCGCCCGCCGGGGAACGGCGGCAGGAACCGCGGACGCCCGGGACCGGACGGACGGGCCGCGAAGAGTGGACCTGATCAAACCTTCTTTCCGAAATTTCGTCTTATCTGAAGCCACATGAAGATCCGCACCGCGCTGGTCCTCGCCTGTTTCCTGCTGTCAGTGGTGCCGCTGGCGGGGATCGTCACGTATTCGTATTTCTCTTCGCGGCGCGCGCTGGAATCGGCCTACCACGCCGAGGCGGCGCGCCTCACCGGGCAGATGGACCGGCGACTGGCAGGCATCCGCGACGTCGTGCAGCAGCGCCTCGCGGAAGTCTCCGCGCTGC
>DATFUW010000438.1:0-2191 GCA_035260605.1 Thermoanaerobaculia bacterium
CATGTCGAGCGGAGGCTGAAGAGGCCGCGGGCCGGCTGGAGAGCCGGCCCTACATGGCCATGTCGAGCGGAGGCTGAAGAGGCCGCGGGCCGGCTGGAGAGCCGGCCCTACATGGCTAGGTCTTCTTCCCCTGCTGTTCCGGCGCGGGAGCGGGGGCGGGAGGCGGTGGAATGGGCGAAGGGACGTCGCTGGAGGGGCCGCTGCCCGGCGCGATGGTCATCTTCTCGCCGCTCTCCTCGGGGTAGTACTCCTTGTTCTTCAGGTAGTCGATGCCGGTCTCTTCGCGCAGGATGTCATTGACTTCCCACCCCTCGAGCGTCTCGCGCTCCAGGAGCTTGCGCGCGACGCGGTCGAGCGCCGTCTTGTTGTTGGAGATGATCTCCTGCGCGGTCTTGTAGGCCTTCTCCAGGATGCGCCGGACTTCCTTGTCGATCTCGATGGCCGTGGCCTCGGAGTAATCCTGATGCTGTGCGAACTCGCGGCCGAGGAAGATCGCCTCTTCCTTCTTGCCGAAGGTTGCCGGTCCGAGCTCCGACATGCCCCACTCGCAGACCATGCGCCGCGCCATTCCCGTGGCGCGTTCGATGTCGTTCCCCGCGCCGGTGGTGATCTCGCTGAGGAAGATTTCCTCGGCCACGCGTCCGCCCATCAGCACGGCGAGGTTCGCCTCGAGATAGCGGCGCGAGTACGAGTACTTGTCCTCGGTCGGCAACTGCTGCGTCAGGCCGAGCGCCCGGCCGCGGGGGATGATCGTCACCTTGTGCAGCGGATCGGCCGCCGGGAGCACCGCGGCCACGATCGTGTGACCCGACTCGTGATACGCGGTATTGCGCTTCTCGCGGTCGCTCATGACCATCGACTTGCGCTCGACGCCCATGATGACTTTGTCCTTGGCGAACTCGAAGTCCACCATCTGCACTTTCTTCTTGTCGTAGCGGGCCGCGTTCAACGCCGCCTCGTTCACCAGATTCGCCAGATCGGCGCCCGAGAATCCCGGTGTACCGCGCGCCAGCACGCTCGGATCGACGTCCTCGGCCAGCGGGATGCTGCGCGTGTGGACGCGGAGGATGCCCTCGCGGCCTTTGAGATCCGGAAGATCGACCACCACGCGGCGGTCGAAACGGCCGGGGCGGAGCAGAGCGGGGTCGAGTACGTCGGGCCGGTTCGTCGCCGCGACGAGAATGACGCCGTCATTCGATTCGAATCCGTCCATCTCCACCAGGAGCTGATTCAGCGTCTGCTCGCGCTCATCGTGCCCGCCGCCGAGACCCGCGCCGCGATGCCGGCCGACGGCGTCGATCTCATCGATGAAGATGATGCAGGGGGCGTTCTTCTTTCCCTGCTCGAACAGGTCGCGCACGCGCGACGCGCCGACTCCGACGAACATCTCGACGAAGTCCGATCCGGAAATCGAGAAGAAGGGAGCGTTGGCCTCGCCGGCGATGGCCCGCGCCAGCAGCGTCTTGCCGGTTCCCGGCGGTCCCATCAGCAGGACGCCCTTGGGAATCTTGCCCCCGAGTTTGGTGAACTTCTGCGGCTCCTTGAGGAACTCGATGATCTCGTGTAACTCGAGCTTCGCCTCGTCCACGCCGGCGACATCCTTGAACGTCACCTTCTTCGCGCTGCCCGAGAGGAGCTTGGCCTTCGATTTTCCGAAGGAGAGGGCCTTGTTCCCTCCGGCCTGCATCTGGCGCATGAAGAAGATCCAGAGCCCGATCAGGAAGAGCACCGGAGCCCAGGTGATCAACGCGGTGATGAGGCCGGCATCGCGCGGCGGTTCGAACTCCATCGTCACGCTCTTGGTGCGCAGCAGGTCGTAGATGGCCGGATAGTTCGTCGGGCCGTTGGTCTGGAACTCGCGCTTTCCGCCCGGCGCCGTCGACTTCGTCTCGCCGTGGATGATTTCCCCTCGAATCGTGACCTTGTCGACATACCCCTGGTTGACGCGGTCGATGAACGCGCTGAACGGGATCTGCTCGCTCGTGCCTTTCGTCGTCTGGAACAGACTCCAGAGGAGAAACACCAGGACGATGATGACGACCCACAGGAGCGCGGTCTTCATGGTCGAATTCAACGGAAGTCCTCCAATGCTGCACGCCGATGCTGCCTGCGTGCCATGCACTATGGAGCGCTAACGAGCCCGGCGGGTGCGAAATTCTGGTCCGAAGAGTCAGTTTACGCCAGGTTTTCG
>DATFUW010000439.1:0-3792 GCA_035260605.1 Thermoanaerobaculia bacterium
CGCCGGAAAGGTCTGCGGCGGCGTCGAGCTGCACGTGACCAACCGCGGGGAGTTCGAGCCCTACCGCACAGGTCTGTGGTGCGTGAAGGTCGCGCGGGACATGGACCCGGAGCAGTTCGACTGGCGCCGCGAGACGTACGAGTTCGTCTCCGACCGCCTGGCGATCGACCTCCTCGCCGGCAGCGACCGATACCGCACGATCCTCGAAAACGGCGGAAATCCCGACGACTGGGTCGCCGAATGGGAGGAGCACCTTCGCGAGTTCGCCCGCCTGCGCGAAGAATACCTGCTGTATCGCGCCACCGATCCGCATTGGGAATAGAACGAACGCCCGACGGCGGACGATGCCCGGAGCGCAATGGAGATCCTCTACCAAGACCCGGCCCTCCTCTTCGTCAACAAGCCTCCCGGCATCATCGTGCAGCGGGGATACGATCCGAACGAGCCGGTGCTGCTGGAGGAGGCGATCGCCGATGCCGGTCCGCTCTTTCTGCTGCAGCGCCTCGACCGCGGGACGAGCGGGGTGATCTTTTTCTCGCGCCTGGCGGAGATCAACGCCAGGCTGACGCGGCAGTTCGAGACCAAGCAGATCCGCAAGTGCTATGTCGCGCTCTGCGAAGGCGAGCTCGGCGAGGCGCAGACAATCGATGCACCGCTGGCGCGTATCGGACCGATCTCGTTCGGGGTGCGGGACGGAGGGAAGCGCGCCGTGACTTCGCTCCGCCCGCTGCGGGCGACGGCCGGCGGGTCGCTCGTCTCGGTCGCTCTCCACACCGGGCGCACGCATCAGATCCGCGTGCACCTGGCAGCGATCGGGCATCCGATCGTCGGTGACTGGCTCTACGGGGTCCGGAACGCGCCACGCCCGATGCTCCATGCGGCCCAGGTCGCTCTCGTCCATCCGCTGACGGGTCAGCCACTTCGAGTCTCGGCGCCGCTACCGGCAGACTTTCTGGAGGCGGCGGCAGGACGCGGAATCGTGTCGCGGAACGAGGACATTCCGACCTTCCCCGAGTGCAGCTAACTCATTGAATCAGCTAGAATAAACACGTGCCCGCGACAGTTACCGAATCCATAGGAGATGGCCATGAGACTCTGGAGCAGGATCGCAATCGCCCTTGCATTCGTACCGCTCGTCGCCACGGCGCAATACAAGGACCTCGATACCGCGCTGGCGAATATTCAGCGCGGATTCGGAAGCGGTGAACCGCAAGCGATCGTCTCCGGGATCGCCGACGGGGACAAGGTCATGCTGCAATTCCCAGGGCTGATCGAGTCGGGCGGGTCGGATTTCTATGGCCGCGGCCAGGCGGCCTATCTGCTCGACGGACTGTTCAACAAGGTCAAGCCGAGCGGATTCGAGCAGGCGAGCGCACGGAAGGTGAGCTCGGAGAACCAGTATCACATCACCGGAAACTGGACGATCACCACCGGCGGAAAGACCGAGACGCGCGACCTCTACATTACGCTCGGCAACAAGGGCGATCGCTGGTCGATCGTCGCCATCCGGGCCGCGGGCAAGTGACGCGGTCGCGGACGTGAGCCGATTGCGGACAGCCTGGATCGCCGTGGCCATCGCGGCGGCGATCCGTCTCCTTCCGCGGATCCACTCGATTCCACTTTCGGCAGCAGTCGGATTGCTGGCCGCGGCGGCGCTCGCGCTCAGCGGCGGACGGGCGCTGCGCATCGCGGCCTCGATCCTGGTTGCCGTGGCGGTGATCGACCTCGGCACGCTGGCGCTGGCCGGGCGCACCGGCGCCCGCTTTGCGCAGGAATCTGCACAACACGCCGACGGGGCGGTGCAGGTCGTGCGCGCGCGGATCGCAGCGGATGAATCGGAGCTGCAGCGAAGCGCGGAACGGGTCGCTGCGGCGCTCCCCCACGTCTCCTCGCCCGCGGCCCGCTTTCAACTGCTCCGCCAGGAGACGCGCCGGCCCGGCCGCGGGATGCGCATCGTCGCGTCCAACGGCCAGACCCTCGCCTGGTGGGGCGAGGAGTCGCGCGTCAGCGGTGCGGTGACCTATCAGTTCGACGTGACGAGCCTGTACATCACGCGATCCATCCCGGTGCCCGCGGCGGCGGTGACGGTGCAGTCGTTCGAACGGGTGGTCAACGAACCGCCTTCGGAAGCGACGATCGACGTGCGCGACGACTGGATCGCGGGCGCCACGTTCCACGCCGGCGTGCTGCGGCAGGAACCGGGGGCGCGCCGGTACGAGATCGAACAGCGCCCCGATTCCAACCTCGATCTCGACGTCGTCCCCCGCACACGCGCGGACGTGGTCGGCGACATGACGGACGACGGCGCGGACCTGGCGGCGGCGCTGCTCGCGATTGGCGCGCTGCTGCTGGCATGGGAGTTCCGCAAGCGCTCCGTGATCGTGCCGTCGGTCCTGATCGCGGCGGCGCGCGCGGCGCTGCTTCCGCTGAGCTTCGACTCCGATCCGTGGAACATCTTCGGATTCGAGCTCTACGCTTCGAGGCTGCTCGACGGCTTCAGCAAGTCGCCGTTCGATCTGCTGCTCACCGCGGCGGCGGTCCTGACGATCGTGCTGTTGTGGAGCGCGCGTCCTCCCGCGACCCGGAGCGTGGCGGCCACGCGCGTGCTCGCGGCGCTCGCGGCCGCGGTCGGATTCGTGATCTTTCTGAACAACCTGGTCGACAACTCGCGGATCGCGGCGGTGCCCGATCACATCGTCCCCGCTTCCGTCGCCCAGGCGGTTCTGCTGCTGTCGCTGCTGATGTTCGCCTTCGCCGTGGTGGCCATCGCCCCTCGGTGGCCGCGGCGGCGCGAGCTCCGTCTCACGGCCGCGGCGCTGGCCGCCGTCGTCCTGATCTATGTTCCTCTGCAGGCGTTCGAGTCGGCGAGCTCCCGGACGTTCACCGCCGAGACCTACGCGCCGCTGGTCATCGGCGAATCGGACCAGTTGCGCACGATGATCGAGGACACGTTGCGCAACGAGTTCTCCAGTCTCGATCTGAGCACCATCCTCCCCGATGACCTCGCGCGCATGGATCTGCAGGATCTCGCCTACGCGCTATGGCTTCGCTCGGACCTGTCGAAATGGCGCATTCCGGCGGTCATCAGCGTGCACGACGCCGCCGGTCAGCGCATCAGCCGCTTCGGCGTCGGCCTGCCGCAGTTCAGCGAGCGGAGGTCGGAGGCAGGGCACGAAGTGCTGCAGCTCGGGAGCCTGCGCCGCATCCTGCTGCACCACACCTTCGAGCTCACAGACGCCGGCACGTCTCTCGGCCGTGGCGACGTGCACGTCGTCAATCCGGCCGACCCCGGCGCCGCGGCGTACGCCGATACGTATCGCGACTTCTTCGAGCCCTCGTTCGCCGACACCACGATCGCATTGCGCACCCAGCCGCGCCCGGTGGTCTACGAGCGCAACGGCACGGCGCACGGCGTGGCGTCGTTCCAGCTCCCGCTGAGTCCGTCGACGTATTTCGCCACGCTGCAGCCCGGGCACGGGGAGTGGGTCACCGGCTCCGACAGCGCCGGCTCGGAGATCTACCTGCGGCGCGCGCAGGACGTGCTCTACGCATTTCCGCTCCAGGTCCCGACGCTCGGGGAGCACGTCCGCCGAGCGGGAGGGCTGGCGATCTGGGCCATCGCCTTCGCCCTGGCGGCGATGATCATCCGCGCGCTGCCGGCGATTGCTTCCGTCCTGCGGCGGCTCCCGCGAAGTCTCGATTTCCGTACGCGCACCTCGATCTACATCACCGCGGTGGTGATTCTTCCGCTGGTCGTCTTCGTCATCTCCGTCCGCGCCTATCTCGGAAATC
>DATFUW010000440.1:0-2114 GCA_035260605.1 Thermoanaerobaculia bacterium
GAATACCGTGCGAGAGATTTAGGAGGTGTGATTTGTTGCGTCTCAGCCATCGATTAATGTTCCTACTCTGCTTCATGCTCGTCGTCCCGCCCATCCTGGCGCAGGACACCGTGACGACCTTGACCCGCGAGGATCAAGCGAACCTGCCGGCCCCGACGTGGAGCGGCGAAACCGGCCTCTTCAATACGATCACCGCCGGCACCCTGCATCACGGGGACATTTCCTTCAGTATCTATGCGCAGAACTACCGTCTGCTGGCCGCTCCGGCCCGCGAATTCGCGCTCCCGTCGGCGCGCAAATATCGCGACTATGGATATGACCTCGACCGGTTCAGTGCCTCGCTGGGATACGGCCTGACCGATCGGTGGGAGATTACCGCCGCCCTTCCCTTCGATCGGATTCATGGCGAAGGCGGCGACCGCGCCGGCTTCATCAACGGCTGGCTCTATCAGGGGAAGTTCAGTGACAGCGGAATCGGGGATGTCCATCTGGCGACGAAGTTCGCGCTGACGCCCGCCGGCTCGCACTCCGGTCTCGCCCTGTCGCTCTTCACCGATCTGCCGACCGGCAGCGATGACAGCGGCATCAGCACTGGCAACGGCCGTTACGGCCTGGGCGCGCACTGGACCGGTGGCGTGGCCACCGTCGGCGCAACGTACGCCGTCGTCAGCAACCGAAACCAGTCGCACTCGAACTTTCCGCCGGGCGCGCCGACCTCGATCAGCCTGCCCAACGAGATCCGTGTCCAGGGCGGCCTCAACATTCCGCAGGGATGGTGGCGCGCCACGAACTGGATCTCCGAGGCGGAAGCGATCTTCTACAACGGCGGCGACGTCAAGCCGAAGTCGCCGCTGTACCTGGTGACCGGTCTGCGCCACTGGTTTGGCGACAGCGGCTGGGCGCTCAACGCGGGCGTCCGCTGGAACGTCGGCAAGTTCAGCTACGACAATGACCAGTGCCGCTTCACCGAGCTGTCCGACTGCGGCCTCAGCGGTCTGGTCGGCCTGACGTTCGCGCCGTTGCACCTGGCACGTCTGGCCCCGCCGCCTCCGCCGCCCGTGGCGGCTCCAGTCCCGCCGCCGCCCCCGCCGCCGGCTCCTGCTCCGGTGCCCCCGCCCGAGGCCCCGCCGGTCACGCCTCCGCGCGTTCCGACGGAGATCCGGACCGACGAGATCCACTTCGAGTCCGGCTCGGCGCGCCTGACGAACATCGCCAAGGCGATCCTCGATGACGTGGCCCTCCGGATGAAGCAGGAACCGACTTCCACCGCCATCGTCATCGGCTACACCGACAACCGCGAGGCCACCGGTCCGAACGCCGATCTCGACGTCCGCCGTGCACAGGCGGTCAAGGACTACCTCGTCAGCCGTCACGGGATCGATCCGTCGCGAATTTCCGTCGAAGGACGCGACGCGAGAGAGCCGGTCGGTGACAACAACACCGCGGCCGGGCGGGCACAGAACCGCCGCGTGGTGATCAAACTGATGCTTCCATGAAATGAGGCCTGAGGACTGAGGGCTGGCGACTGGACAAGTCGCCACCCTCAGTTGCTCGGCCCGACTGGAACTCTCCTCTGCTCACGTCGAAGCAGCGCCAGTTTCTCAAGGGCCTCGCCCACTCCCTCTCCCCGATCGTGCAGATCGGCAAGGGAGGGCTGAGCGACCGGGTCGTCGACGAGACGAAGCAATCGCTCGAGGCGCACGAGCTGATCAAAGTGCGCGTCGAAGACCGGATGCTCGCCGAAGATCTGGCCCGCGCGGCCGGCGCCGAGCTCGCCGGCACCATCGGGAAAATCGCCATCCTCTACCGGGCCCGCGAGGAAAAGCCGAAGATCCACCTGCCCTAGGCGCAGGGGTCGATCGTGGCGTGGATGCCCGCGGCGAAAAAAACGCCGAAGCAACGGAGCCGCGGGAAAATTTTACTCGGGAGGGATGGGGTCAGGTCTTTAATTTGGTATTTTCCACAGGGTGTAGCAAATACCAAATTAAAGACCTGACCCCATCCCGTAGGCCACCCGCAACCCGCAGGGCTGATGGCGGTTGCCGGGCCGTCTGCTTCGTTGCTCGTCGTCAGCGATGCCACCGCATCGCCTCCTCCTCGCGCCTGGCATCCGA
>DATFUW010000441.1:0-3271 GCA_035260605.1 Thermoanaerobaculia bacterium
TTCTGCGTCCTCGCCTGGCGCCGAAATCGTCGGCTGCCTCGCGAATGCGGTCATAGAGACGCCGGTGATCGTGGATCCCGGCGAAGTCATGTGCGATCTGCTCCATTGGTCGTCGTCTCCCGCGGCGCCGGAAGGTCGGCACCCCCACGGCCGAGGGTGACAGCGAGGCCGCCGTCGATAATCCAGACCCGCTGAATCTCGGCCTGCACGAAATTTGGCAAGAACCGGTCCAGGGCGATGACAAGTGTCGCCGGCTCCTCGTACCGGACGAATTCGGCCGGAAAGCGGTCCTTGACCAGTGAGAAGAGAAAGCGGGGGATGGGGATCCCTCCGAAGGCGGAGAGCGATCGGAGCGGAATGCGCACGCTTCGTCCGGCGGCCACGATCTCGCGGATCTCTACCTCGAACGGAACACTGATGAACGTGCGCACGGATCCGATCACCCGCAGGGCGCCGTTCTGAAAATGGAGGTGGAGACGATCGAGCGGCGGGACGCGGAACGACTGCGCGAAGGCGTTGAGCTTGTCGCCATTGACACGGACTTCGAGCTGGTCCCATTCGACGAAATGCTTCATGAAATCCCGATTCGAACCTCAGTCCGCGGTCCGCACTCCTGTATCATCTGCCCGGCTCATGCCCAAGCGTACCGATCTCAAGTCGATCCTGGTCATCGGATCCGGACCCATTGTCATCGGCCAGGCCTGCGAATTTGACTATTCCGGCACCCAGGCGTGCAAGGCGCTGAAGGAAGAGGGATACCGGATCATCCTGGTGAACTCCAATCCGGCGACCATCATGACCGATCCGGAGTTCGCCGACCGCACGTACATCGAGCCGCTGACTCCCGACACGCTCGAGCAGATCATCGAGCGCGAGAAACCGGACGCCGTGCTGCCGACGGTCGGAGGACAGACGGGGATCAACCTGGCCAGCGCGCTGTGGGAAGCGGGCGTGCTGCAGAAGCACGGCGTGGAGCTCATCGGCGCGAACTATATGGCGATCAAGACGGCCGAGGACCGGCAGCTCTTCAAGGATGCCATGGTGCGCATCGGCATCGAGGTGCCGCGGTCGGGATACGCCGGAACGGTGGAAGAGGCGGAGCAGTTCGCGGCGCGGATCGGATACCCGGTGGTGGTGCGGCCGTCGTTCACATTGGGAGGGACGGGCGGCGGCATCGCCTACAACGTCGAAGAGTTGCGGGCCACCGCGGCACGGGGGATCGATCTCTCGCCGGTGCACCGCGTGCTGGTCGAGGAATCGGTCCTCGGATGGAAGGAATTCGAGCTCGAGGTGATGCGCGACAAGGCCGACAACGTGATCATCGTCTGTTCGATCGAGAACTTCGATCCGATGGGCGTGCACACCGGCGATTCGATCACCGTGGCCCCCCAGCAGACGCTGACCAACGTCGAATACCAGGCCATGCGCGACGAGGCGAAGCGGATCATCCGGGCCATCGGCGTGGAGACCGGCGGATCGAACATCCAATTCGCCGTCCATCCAACCACGGGACGGCGGCTGGCCATCGAGATGAACCCGCGCGTGTCGCGTTCGTCGGCGCTGGCCTCGAAGGCCACCGGATTTCCGATCGCCAAATTCGCCGCCAAGCTCGCGGCCGGCTACACGCTCGACGAGATCCCCAACGACATCACCCGCAAGACGCCCGCTTCCTTCGAGCCGACGATCGATTACGTGGTGGTGAAGGTCCCCCGCTTCGCCTTCGAGAAGTTCCGGAACACGCCGCCGGTGCTCGGCCTGTCGATGCAGTCGGTCGGTGAATCGATGGCCATCGGCCGGACGTTCAACGAGGCACTGCAGAAGGGGTTGCGCTCGCTGGAGACCGGGATGTACGGTCTGGAGACGCTGCACACTCCGGCCGAGCAGCTCTCCGAGCAGCTCCGCGTGGCGGGACCGAACCGCGTTTTCGCCGTCGGCGACGCGCTGCGCGCCGGCATGAGCGTCGAGGAGATCTACGAGAACTCGTCGATCGATCCCTGGTTCCTCCGCGAGATGCGCGGCATCATCGAGATGGAGAGCGAGATCGCGGCCATCGGAGACGATCCGCCGCCCGAACGACTCCTGGCCTGGAAGCGCAACGGCTTCTCCGACCGGCAGATCGCGGCGCTCACCGGGCGCGAGGAGCACGCCGTCCGCGGGCTGCGCCATGAGCGGGGCATCCGCCCGGTCTACAAGCGCGTCGATACCTGTGCCGCGGAGTTCGAGGCCAGCACGCCCTATCTCTACTCGACCTACGAGCGGGAGAATGAGGCCGCCCCGACCAGCCGCCGCAAGGTGATGATCCTCGGCTCCGGACCGAACCGGATCGGGCAGGGGATCGAGTTCGACACCTGCTGCGTGCACGCCTCCTTCGCCCTGCGCGAGATGGGATTCGAGACCATCATGGTCAACTGCAATCCGGAGACGGTCTCCACCGACTACGACACCTCTGACCGGCTCTACTTCGAGCCGCTCACGCTCGAAGACGTGCTGGAGATCGTCGATCTGGAGAAGCCCGAGGGAGTCATCGTGCAGTTCGGCGGGCAGACGCCGCTGAAGCTCTCGACCCAGCTCGCCGCCGCCGGCGTGCCGATGTGGGGGACGTCGGTCGAGTCGATCGACATCGCCGAAGACCGCGAGCGGTTCGGTGCCCTGGCGCGCGAGCATCACATCCTGATGCCGGAGCACGGCACCGCGACCACCGAGGACGAAGCGCTGCAGGTCGCCCAACGGATCGGATTTCCCGTCGTGGTGCGCCCGTCGTACGTCCTCGGCGGCCGGGCCATGGCCATCGTTTACGACGACTCGACGCTCCGCGAGTACATCGGCTACGCCATGGAGGCCGGCCCGGGACATCCCGTGCTGATCGACCGCTTCCTCGAGGACGCCATCGAACTCGATGTCGACGCCGTCTCCGACGGAAAGGACGTCGTCATCGCCGGAGTCATGGAGCACATCGAGGAGGCCGGCATCCACTCCGGCGACTCCACCGCGGTCATCCCGCCGTACATCATCGGTCACCGCGAACAGGACCGCATCCGCCGGCGCACCGTCGAGCTGGCGAAGGCCCTCGGCGTCGTCGGGCTGATGAACGTGCAGTACGCCATCGTCCACGGCGACCTCTACGTGCTCGAGGTCAACCCGCGCGCCTCGCGCACCGTTCCGTACGTCTCCAAGGCGACTGGAATCGCCTTCGCCAAGATCGCGGCACGGGTGATGGCCGGCATGAATCTGCGCGAGCTCGGATTGACCCAGGAGCCGTACGTGCAGGAGT
>DATFUW010000442.1:0-3797 GCA_035260605.1 Thermoanaerobaculia bacterium
AAGCTCAACACCATGATCGGATGGGCCCGTGGCAACTCGCTCTGGCCCCTCCCCTTCGGCACCGCCTGCTGCGCGATCGAGTTCATGTCCATGGTCTCGTCGCACTACGACATCGCGCGCTTCGGCGCCGAGGTCGTCCGCTTCTCGCCGCGCCAGGCGGACCTCATGATCGTTGCCGGCACCGTCGTCGACAAGATGGCCCCGGTCATGAAGAAAATCTATGAACAAATGCCTGAGCCGAAATACGTCATCGCCATGGGCGCCTGCGCCGCCTCGGGCGGCTTCTACCGCATGTACCACGTCGTGCAGGGCATCGACGAAGTCATCCCCGTCGACATCTGGGTCCCCGGCTGCCCACCGACTCCCGAAGGGCTGATGTACGGGATCCTGAAGTTGAAAGAGAAGATCGAGCGGGGCGAGATCCGGCGATGAGTACGCTCACGAAGTACAGCGCCATTCCCTACACCGGCCCGGCGCCGACGAACCGCAATCCGTACGTTCCGGCCGACGCGGCGAAGGCGGACGCGCGTGGCGCGGAGTTGTCGGAGCGCCTCGGCGTGGAACAGGAGCAGGGGCAGGACCTTCCGACGCTGCGCGTGCCGAAGGAGCGCATCACCGCGGTCCTTCGCGCCCTGAAGGAGGAGCACGCCCTCAACCTTCCGCTCGACCTCTGGGGCGTCGATTATCCGCGCCGCGATGCACGGTTCGACGTCATGTACCAGCTCTATTCGCTGCAGAACAACGAGCGCGTCCGCCTCAAGGTGCGAGTCGCGGACGGCGAATCGATCGACTCCGCGACGCCCGTCTTCAAAGGCTTCGACTGGTACGAGCGCGAGGTCTACGACATGTACGGCGTGCGCTTCCAGGGCCACCCGAACCTGCGGCGGATCCTTACGCACGAGGCCTTTCAGGGGCATGCCCTGCGGAAGGACTACGATCCGGCGCAGCGCTGGCTCTGCACCGAAAAAGATGTGGCCAAAATCATCCCCAAAGTCGACCCACGCTTCGCGAAGCTGGACACCGACTTCGAACGCGTGACGCTGAACCTCGGCCCCTCGCATCCCGCCACGCACGGGACGCAGCGCATCGTGGTCACGCTCGACGGCGAGACGATCATCGGCGCCGAGCAGGAGATCGGATACCTCCACCGCTGCTTCGAGAAGAGCTGCGAGACGCACACCTATCAGCAGGCGATCCCGTTCACCGACCGGCTCAACTACATGTCGGCGATCATCAACAACGTCGGCTACTGCATGACCGTCGAGAAGCTCCTCGGCATCGAGGCGCCGCCGCGCGCGCAACACGTCCGCCTGATGCTCTCAGAGTTCATGCGCATCGCCGACCACCTCGTCTGCATCGGCACGAACCTCGTGGACATGGGCGCGCTGACGAACTTCTGGTATCTGTTCCAGCCGCGCGAGGAGATCTACGGCCTGGTGGAGTCGTGCTGCGGGGCGCGTCTGCTGCCGACCTACACGCGCATCGGCGGCCTGGCCGTCGACGCCCCCTCCGACTTCCTGGCCAACTCACAACGTCTGGTGAAGATGCTGCCGAAGTTCATCGATGACGTGGAGAAGCTCGTCGACCGCAACAAGATCTTCCTCGACCGCGTGACGGGCATCGCTCCGATCTCGGCCGAGGACGCCATCGACTTCGGCTTCACCGGCCCATGCCTCCGCGCCTGCGGCGTCCCCTATGACGTCCGCAAGGCCAATCCCTATCTCGGCTACGATACCTATGACTGGGACGTGCCGATCGCCGAAGGCGGCGACACCTACGCGCGATACCTCGTGCGCATGGAGGAGATGCGGCAGTCGCTGCGCATCCTGCAGCAGGCCATCGACCGCGGGCTGCCGCCAGGGCCGGTCATCGTCGACGATCCCTACGTCGCGCTCCCCCCGAAGTCGAAGGTCTACAACGAGATGGAATCGCTCATCTATCACTTCAAGCTGATCATGCACGGCATCCAGCCGCCCGTCGGCGAGACCTATTTCCAGGTCGAGGGAGGAAACGGCGAGCTCGGCTTCTATGTCGTTTCCGACGGGTCGAAGAACCCGTACCGGGTCCGTTGCCGACCGCCCTGTTTCACGATCTTTCAGGCGTTCCCACGGATGATCATCGGACAGACCATTCCCGACGCCATCGCGGCGCTGGGCTCGTTGAACATCATTGCCGGAGAATTGGATCACTGAGTCCGCGATGCCGATCGTCAGAGTGAAACCCGGAGTCGTCAGAGTCGAGCCGCGCAAGCTCTCGTTCCTGGAGAACCTCTATCTGCCGAAGATCGTTGCCGGAATGTTCGTCACCCTGCGGCATCTGATCACGAACCTGCTCCACTACAAGGATCTGCCGATCATCTCCTATCCCGAGGTGAAGCGGGTCTACTCCGAGCGCTTTCGCGGGCGCCACATCCTGACGACGCGCGAGGACGGCACGACGCGCTGCGTGGCCTGTTACATGTGCTCGACCGCCTGCCCGGCGGAGTGCATCACCATCCAGGCCGGCGAGGACGAGCGGACGCGCGAGAAGTTCCCGGTGCGCTACGACATCGACCTGCTGCGCTGCGTCTTCTGTGGATATTGCGTCGACGCATGTCCCGAGGACGCGATCTACATGACCCGCGACTACGAAATGGCCATCGACACCAGAGCGCGTGCGGTGGTCGGATTACGCGACCTCGTCGTTCCGCCGAATTTTCCCACCGGACCGATGGGGTGGCGTCCGTACTATGGAGCGATGGAGAAGACGGGGGCCGCTGGCGGCACCGGACTCGGGCAGCCGCTGCGGCCGGCGCCGTATCCGGACGAGGCGCCGCCCAATCCCGATCTCTACCGCGGCGATTAGGGGTTTGCCCGGCTCATGAAGCCGCTCGAAACAACCGTCGAAGAAGTGCTCCGTCAGGCGATCCAGTCGGAGGTGGAGACCCGCGCCTATTACCAGAAGATGGCGCAGCGCGCCGGCTCGCCCGAGGTCGGCACACGGATGCTGCAGCTCGCGGATGGAGAGATCGTCCACCGCGCGAAACTCGAACGGAAGTATCGCGACACCATCGGCAAGGACCCTCCCCCGCCCGAGGCGGTGAATATCGACGTTCCGCCCGAAGTCGACCATCTCGACATGAGCCGCGCGCTGAAGCTCGCCCTCGAGCGCGAGCGCGATTCGGAGAGCCACTACCGCTTCATGGCTGAGCGCGCCCCCGAGGAGTCCGAGCTTGCCAACCTTTTCTTCGAGCTCGCCGACATCGAGTGGAAGCACAAAACCGACCTGCAGGCGGAGTACGAAGCGACGCTCAACGACCCCGAACAATTCTTCCGCGACATGTGATGGGGTCAGGTCTTTAATTTGGTATTTTCTACGCCTCGTAGGATCCGGGCATCCGTTTTCTGAGGCCCGACGCGCGCGAGTGCTGATGAATCCTCGATCATCCACTCAGTCCGCCAGCGTTCCGGGGGCCGCTGTCTACCTATCGTAGAAAATACCAAATTAAAGCTCTGACCCCCCAAGAAGACCCCCAGAAACAGCAAGGCGAGTGGTGGTTGCCACTCGCCTGGCCGTCTCTCTCTCATACAACACGCTGCCGGAGGAGGTAGCGGACGTCGTATGCCCTCGCGGGTAAGTGAGAGTCTAGGCACGCGGGATCAGCGGCACGTATACGCCACCGTGAAATCGGGCATCACTTTTCGCCGTGGTGATCCGATTCGTCAGAGATGAGTCACGACGATGTGAATTGGGCGTGAGCCGTCCAGCGCAGGCAGTTGCGGACCGATTCGACGAGCCGCGCCGGAATGACTGGCTTC
>DATFUW010000443.1:0-4376 GCA_035260605.1 Thermoanaerobaculia bacterium
TGATCTGCGGGAACTCGCGCTCCTTCCGGGTCATGGAATCGAGGATGGCCTGCATGCGCACGATCGATTTCTCATCGATCTGGTCCTCGGTGACTTTGGCACCGCCCGGAAGCATGCTGACGATCTGCGACAGTGAGCCCATCTTGCGGACCTGACCGAGTTGCGAGCGGAGGTCCTCGAGGGTGAACTTGTCCTTCGCCACCCTGCGGGCCAGGCGCTCCGCTTCCTTCTGGTCGACCTCGGCTTCGACCTTCTCGATGAGCGTCAGCACGTCGCCCATGCCGAGGATCCGCTGGGCCATGCGATCGGGATGGAAGACGTCGAGGTCGGTGTATTTCTCGCCGATGCCGACGAGCTTGATGGGGCGGTTGACGACCGATTTGATCGACAGTGCGGCGCCGCCGCGCGCGTCGCCGTCGAGCTTCGTCAGCACGATTCCGGTGACGCCGAGGCGTTCGTCGAACTCTTTGGCCGACTTGACAGCGTCCTGGCCGGTCATGGCGTCGGCCACGAAGAGGATCTCGCTGGGCCGCGTCGCGGCCTTCATGGCCTCGAGCTCCTGCATCAGCTCCTGATCGATGTGCAGCCGCCCCGCGGTATCGAGGATTACGACGTCATACAGCAGTGTCCGCGCTTCCTGCACCGCTTTCCCGGCGATCTTCAGCGGATCGCGCTCATCGCCGATTTCGAAGAAGGGGACCTTGACGTTGCCGGCCACGATCCGGAGCTGGTCGATTGCCGCGGGACGGTAGACGTCGCAGGGGACGAGCAGAGGGCGCTTGCCGCGGTCCTTCAGATGGAGCGCGAGCTTTCCGGAGGTGGTCGTCTTGCCGGAGCCCTGCAGGCCAGCCATCATGACGACGGCCGGACTTCCGACGAGCGCCAGGCCGACCTCCGTCCCGCCGAGGAGCTGCTGCATCTCGTCGCGGACGATCTTGGTGACCTGCTGCGCCGGCGAGAACGCCGTGAGCACCGACTCGCCGACCGCTTTTTCCCGAACGCGGTTCGTGAATTCCTTGACGACCTTGAAGTGGACGTCGGCCTCGAGCAGGGCGACGCGGATCTCCTTCAGCGCGTTGTCGATGTGCCATTCGTTGAGGCTGGCCTCGCCGCGCAGCGTCTTGAAGACGCGGTCCATCTTTTCCTGAAGGTTCTCGAACATCGTCCCGCTACAATCGAAATTAATCGCGTTTCGTTCCCGGTTGCCAGTACCCGGTGCCGCGATGGCTCGGCTGGCTCTGAAAGTCCCCGAAAATGTCCCCGGCGATGTCTTCGTCGACTCGACCTGTATCGACTGCGACGCCTGCCGGATCATCGCCCCGACCGTCTTCTCCGACACCGGGGAACAGTCCGCCGTCTATCACCAGCCGGAGAACCAGCAGGAACTCCTGGCTGCGCAGCGCGCGCTGATCTCCTGCCCGACAGCCTCCATTGGCGATCTTGCCCGGCGCGACATGAGGGCGGCGCTGGCCAGCCTGCCGGAGCCGCTCGACGAGAACGTCCATCGCTGCGGCTACACGTCCGAATCATCTTTCGGCGCGGTCAGCTATCTGATCCGTGACGAAGCCGGCAACAGCATGGTCGACTCGCCGCGTTTCGCGATGCCCCTGGTGAAGAACATCGAGGCCATGGGCGGGATCCGTCGTTTGCTGCTGACGCACCAGGACGACGTCGCCGACCATCAGAAGTTCCACGACCGCTTCGGCTGCGAGCGGACGCTCCACCGCGACGACATCCGCACCCACACGGCGGCGGTCGAGCATCAGCCGCGCGGCCTCGTTCCCGTCCGCATCGCCGGCGATCTGCTGATGATTCCCACTCCCGGGCACACGCGCGGCCATTCCGTCTTCCTCTATCGCGAACGGTTTCTCTTCACCGGCGATCATCTGGCGTGGGACCAGGCCGGCGGACGGCTGTACGCCTTTCGCGGCGCCTGTTGGTATTCGTGGGACGAGCAGATCGAATCGATGGTCCGCCTTTTCGACTACCGCTTCGAATGGGTGCTTCCCGGACATGGACGGCCGGTCCATCTTCCCGCAGACCGGATGCATGCCGAACTGGAGCGCTGCGTCGCGTGGATGCGGCGGCGCGCATGACGCCGGCGGCGACGGCCGGGTACACAGCTTGCTCCGTCATGGCGTGGGGAAAGCGCCCGATGCGCCTCTTCAAGAAGACCTTCCACGAATTCGGTGAGGACAAGGCCATGCGCCTCGCGGCCGCGCTGGCGTACTACACGATCTTGTCCATCGCCCCGCTACTGCTGATCACCGTCACCATCGCCGCACTGTTTTTCGGCAGAGCCGATGCGCAGGCGCAGATCGTGGCGCAGTTGCAGCGGTTCATGGGCCAGAATGCGGCGCAGGCGATCCGCCAGATGCTGGCGCACGAGTCGGTGAGCGGCGGATCGACGTTTGCGCTCATCGCCGGGTTCGCCGCGCTGCTCTTCGGCGCCACTGGCGTGTTCGTGCAGCTCAAAGACGCGCTCAACACTGCCTGGAACGTGCCGGAGGGCCAGGTAGCCGGCGGGATCAAGGGGTTCCTCACGACCCGGCTCCTCGGATTCGGCATGGTGTTGGGCATCGGCTTCCTGCTGCTGGTCTCGCTGGTGATCGACGCCGCGATTTCCGCGGCCGCAAATCCGGCCATGGGTCTGGGCGGCGGTTCGGGGATCTGGCAAGGACTGCAACTGATCGTCTCTTTCCTGGTGATCACCCTGCTGTTCGCCATGATGTTCAAGTTTCTTCCCGATACGAACATCGAGTGGCACGACGTCTGGTTCGGCGCTGCGTTCACCTCGCTGCTGTTCGTTGCCGGCAAATACCTCCTGGCGCTCTATCTCGGGCACAGTGCGGTCGGTTCCAGTTACGGCGCCGCCGGATCGCTCGTCGTGCTGCTGGTCTGGATCTACTGGTCGTCGGCCATCTTCCTTTTCGGAGCGGAGTTCACTCAGGTGTACGCGCGGACGCACGGCAGCAAGCGGATGGAGGGAACGGTGAAGTTTCCCACCCGTGAATCGTCCGATCCGCAGCAGCGCTCCTCGTCGAACCGGTAGAATCGAACGACTGAGTCGCAAGGCCATCAAATGGATCGCGGGCCTGATCGTCATCGTGGCGTTCGTGGTCGCCGTGCGCCTGCTCCCGGTCGGGCCGCTGTTTCGTCACTTTCAGGCGTGGGTTCATGGCCTCGGCGCCTGGGGATACGTCGTCTACACGTTGGTGTACGCCGTCGCCGGCCTCTTCTTCCCAGCATCGGTGCTGACCATCGGGGCCGGGGCACTGTTCGGCGTGGTCGGCGGCAGCATCGTCGTCGTGCTTGGCGCTACGATCACGGCGACCGTGGCGTTCCTGCTGGCACGGACCGTCCTGCGATCGCGCGTGGAGAAGCTCGCGGCGAAGAATCCGAAATTCCAGGCGATCGATGAGGCCATCGCCCGCGAAGGGGCGAAGATCGTCGTCCTGGTGCGGCTCTCCGCGCTCTTCCCGTTCCTCTTCGTGAACTACTCGTTCGGCCTGACGGGAATCCGGACGGTGCCCTACGTGCTCGCGACGTTCTTCGGGATCATGCCGCTGACGGTGGTGTTCGTCTATTTCGGCGCGGCGGGGGTCGCGCTGGGGACGGCGAGCACCGCGAAGTCGGTGATTCTGGCGATCGGTGCCGTGTTCGCGCTCGCTGTTTCGATGCTCGTGGCCCGCATCGCCGGCCGTGCGGTAAAGCGCGCTACGTCGTGATCCAGCGGAACAGTTCGAGCAGTGCGGCGACGTAGAGGAGCGATCCGGCGATGATGGCCAACACCTTCCACTGCTTCGCCACGCGCCTGAACCGGACGGCCATGCGGCCGTACACCTTGTTGAGGAAATGCGTCCGCGGCAGGAACTGCAGCGTCGGAGCCTGCCGGTATCCGATCTCCTTGCGCACGCGCAGCAGGGCGGGATCGTTGCGCAGGCGGCGCAGGCTGTCGTCGAGCGTCTCGACCGCTTTGCGGCGGTTCTTCGCGGTGATGTAGACGCGGACGAGGTTCGCCCAGTGCTTGCCCTCGTAGAACTCGAGCTGCGTGGCGCGCTGACAGAGCTCTGCGCCGAGCTTGCGCCTTCCTTCCACACGCGCGAGGCAGAGCCCGTAGCTCGACAGTCCCTGCGGAGCGCTCTCGGGCGTGACGCGTGTGTAGACGGTCTGCAGGAGCTGCAGCGCGGCCGCGTATTCACCGCGGTCGGTCGCGGCGATGCCGAGGCTCAACATCTGCGAAAAATCGCCAGGAAGAAATTCCGACATCAAACGGACCCTGCTGAATGCTACGGTCGGCATTGTAGCGCGCCCCGTTACCCCTTTCGCGCAGGCGAGGGTTATGCTTCCCCTTTTTCCATGGGGAGGTGCCGATG
>DATFUW010000444.1:0-3107 GCA_035260605.1 Thermoanaerobaculia bacterium
CCCCTTCCTGGTCGGGCAGCCCCCGGCCGGCTACACGGCCGGCGACGTGACGATCGTCCCTCCGCTCGCGCTCGTCTCCGGTCCCGCCTCGCAGATCGGCAAGGCGACCGACGTCTCCACCGAACGCATCATCCTGACCGGCCGGACGGCCACGTTCGTGCAGAACGTCGCCGTGGTCTCCGATTCGGCGCTGGTACGGATCATCGATCCCATCAATGCCGACGTGACCGTGCCGGTCACGCCGGTGGTGACCTCGACCGAGCCGCCGACCGAGACGGCCCCTCCGGCCCCGGCGAAGACCACGAAAAAGGCGAGGAAGAAGGGGAGGCGATGAGAGCCCTCTTCGGAACTGACGGGATTCGCGGGAAAGCGCATCAATACCCGCTGGATCCCGCGACCATGGTCGCGCTCGGCACGGCGCTCGCGCGGCGGCTCGGAAAACCCCGCATCTTGATGGGCATGGACACGCGCGAATCGGGCCCCGAGATCGCCCGCGCCCTCGCCGCCGGCATCGAGGCGGGTGGCGGAACCGCCGGCTACATCGGCATCGTTCCCACACCCGCGGTGGCCTATCTCTGCCGCAGGTCGGATGCCGCCGCCGGAGTGTCGATCTCTGCCTCGCACAATCCATACGAGGACAACGGCGTGAAGATCTTCGGGCATGACGGGATGAAGATCCCCGACGCCGACGAGGAACGGATCGAGGACGAGCTCCGTGCGCTTCGCCGCGACGATGTCGCCATTCCGGAGATCGAGCTCCGCGAGGACCGCGCGCTGATCGAGAACTATGAGCAGTTCCTCGTCGGAGGCGTCCCGCCGGAGGCGTTGCGCGGAATGCGCGTGGTGCTCGACACCGGAAACGGCGCCGCCTACCGGATCGCACCGGAGGTCTTCCGCCGTGCCGGCGCCACGGTCCGGGTCATCAACGATCAGCCCGACGGACGGAACATCAACGAGCACGCCGGAGCGATGCACCCTGAGCATCTCGCCGAGGTCGTAGTCGAAGAGAAGGCGCACTTCGGCGTGGCCTTCGACGGTGACGCCGACCGGGCGATCTTCGCCGACGATGCGGGCCGCATCCGCGACGGCGACGAGATCCTCTATCTCTGGGCGGCGCGACTGCGGCGTGAACGGCGCCTGGCACACGAGCGCGTGGTCACCACGGTCATGTCCAATTTCGGGTTCGAACAACAGCTCCGGAACGACGGCATCGACCTGCGCCGCGCGCAGGTGGGCGACAAGTACGTCCTGGAGATGATGCTGGAGAGCGGCGCCATCCTCGGCGGCGAACAGTCGGGACACATCATCGATCTCACCGTGCACACGACCGGCGACGGGATCCACACCGCCCTGGTGTTCGGTGGGCTTCTGGCCGAGGCGGGACGCCGATTCTCCGAACTAAAGACCTTCGAGCCGATGCCCCAGGTGCTGGTGAATCAGGCGGTCGGGTCGAAGCCGCCTCTGGAGTCACTTTCCCGCTACCGCTCCGTTCTGGGGAGGGCGGAAAAGGAGCTGGGAGGCGCCGGACGCGTTCTCGTCCGCTATTCAGGAACTGAAAATAAAGTTCGTGTAATGGTAGAAGGACCTGAAGAATCAATGATTAAACGCATCGCCGAGGAGTTGAGAGAGACGCTTCGGCAAGAGATTGGCTGATTGCGAAAACTCTGGCATATGGGTTGACTGGCCGCTATACTGCGCCATCGTTTTCACCCCCAAACGGAAGAGGATGGCGATGGCAAAGGTGCAGGGGAAGAAGACCGCCTCCGGCGCGCACAAACACGCTGGAAAGAAGGCGGTGAGGCGGCCGTCGCACGCGAAGTCAGCGGCGAGAAAGCCGGCCCGCAAGGCTCCGACAGCGCCCCGGAAGAAAGCGTCCAAGCCGCCAAAGCCCGCGGCGCGCCCGCGCCCGGTGGCAAAAACAGCAGCGGCTCCAGCACGCCCTGTGGCCCACCCCCGCCCCGCCGCGGCGAAAGCGGCTCCGAAACATCCGGTCCCGCCGCAGGCCAAGCCTCCCACTCCCGAAAAAAAGCGCAGCCGGCGAGGGCGCACGCGCGTGCAGTCGAGCGGACCGATCGTGGCAGCGTGGTTCAGTTCGGGAGACAAGCGGCCCTCGTCGTTCATCCCTGCCCCGCCGCGCGCGGAAGGGCCGTCCCTGATCGCCGCCCCTCCAGCGTCATCGGACCGGCTGGTGTCCACGCACGAGCTGACCGAGTTCGTCGTGCGCACCGTTCCGGTTCGGATCGATGTCGAGGCCGCTGCCGGACGCGTCCATCTCGCCATCAGCCCCGACCAGGTGATCCTCAAGCCGGGCGAGGGCATCGAGTGGGACTTCCGATATGTGGGCGGCGCCGACGTGATCGTCGACGAGCTGATCATCGAGTTCGAGAAACCGTCACCGTTCTCGCAGTCGAATTTCCGGTCGCGCAGACCGGGAACCGCGCGGCCGCACCGACAACTCTCCGGCGCAGCGCACAAGAATGCCGCCGGACGGACCGCGCAGTACACGATCCGCGCTTTGAACGGCTTCAAGACGGAGATGGCGGTGGCCAGGCCCTCGGTGACGATCGTCCCCTGAGCCGTCGGGCAGCAGGCGGGACCGGCGATTCCGCCTGCCGGCTTCTCAGACGCTCGCGATGCGGCGCTCCGTCGTTCCGTGCTGCTCCTGCAGCGCGGCGATGGTCCGGAAGCCTTCGCGCAGGGAGCGGATCCCCTCGACGCACGCCGAGGCCGCGGTCAGCGTGGTCATGCAGGCGATGCCGTATTGCAGCGCGGTGCGGCGGATGTAGGTATCGTCGTAATGCGATTTCCGGCCCAGCGGCGTATTGATCACCAGCGTGATCTCACCGTTGATCATCCGGTCGAGGACGTTCGGGCGTTCATTTTCGTGGACCTTCCACACCAGCTGCCCGTGGACTCCGTTCTTCTCCAGAAACTCGAGGGTTCCCGACGTCGCGGCGATCCGGAAGCCGAGCGCGGCGAGGTCTTTGGCCAGCGTGACCACCACCGGCCGTTTGTCGTTGTCGTTGACGGACATGAACGCGGTGCCTTGCAGCGGCAGGATCGTCCCAGCGCCGAGCAGTGCCTTGGCGTAGGCCTCGCCGAAGCTA
>DATFUW010000445.1:0-3632 GCA_035260605.1 Thermoanaerobaculia bacterium
GGTCGCGCACCGGTCCCCCGACCAGGTACGGCCGCCACGCATTCCCCGATGCGACCTGCCTGACGATGTGGATGGCTCTTCGCTGCGGCGAGGCGAGATTGTCGAGGGAGATCATAGGATTTCGAGCATGTGCGCGAGGACGCGAATCCGCTGGCGCGGCCGGAACTTGGAGACGGTCTGTCGGGCGGCTTCGATCCTTTGCTGAGCGACCTCTGTTTTGAACAGAGCGGCTAGTATCGCATGGGACAGCTCGTTCGCATCGTGCAGCGGCACGAGGAAGCCGGTGCGCCCCTTCTCCAGCCGCTGCGCGTTGATCGGCGTGCGCGACGCGATGACCGTTCTTCCGGCGACGAGCGCCTCGGCGACGAAGCCGTCGAAGTCGTCCTCCTCCTCCGCCGGATCGACCCAGGCGGCGAACGAATCCATCTCCGCCGGTGTTGGCGCGTGATCGAGCAGCAGCCATTCGATATCCTCGCGCGTCCGGTTCAGCCGCACCACCGTCTGCTCCACGAACGGCACGATCGAGGGCCGCAGGAAACTGCCAATGGTGCGCCGGACGCCCCCGCCGGCGGCGGGAGGCGGAACGGCAGGATCGAACCACAGCTCCTCGACGGCCTCCGGTAGATACTCGAATCCGTCCCGTTTCACCGGCGAGACCAGGATGACCGCCGGCCGGCGGAAGCCGAAGCGGCGCCGCGGAACGGCCGTGGCGATGACCGGAATCGAGTGCAGCGGCAAGGCAGGGGATGGGCCGTAGATCTGTGCTGCGTCAGCACTTGGGACGTCCCGCAGGGCGGCGGCGAGAACGACCTCGTGGTCGCGTCCCAGCACCTGAGCATCGATCCGCTGGGATTTCTTCTCGTACTCTGATGCCCCCGGGAGAACGATGTGAACGATACGCATCCCGCTGTGCCATTGTAGAATTAACCGCTTGATTCAGCAGACGATCGGGGTCTACAGCGAGTCGAATCTGGGCAGCGAGCTGCGCCGCAGGTGCCCCGACTTCACGTTTGCCGATTCCGGAATCGAGCGGGAAGTCAGCCGCATCGCGGTCATCGACACCGATGCGCACGCGACGGCCACTCCGCGCAAGAGCATCGTCCGCATCTTCCTCGGCAGCAGCGAGGAGCCGGCGCAGCGCCGCCAGGGCGAGATGCGGATGCCGCGCGATGCCTTCCTGAAGAACCCGAACGACGTGCTGGCCTTCGCCTGCGACCTCGCCGAAGCGGCGATCCACGCCTCTCAGCTCGAGACCGAGGTCACGTTCTTTCGCAAGATCCACGAGCTGATGTCGCTGGCCGAGGCGCAGGCGGTGTCCGAGCGCATCACCCGCACCGTGCTCGACCTGCTGGGGCTCTCGCGGGGAACGCTCTTCCTGCACGACCCGCGGCTGGAACGCTATGTCATCAGCTTCACCAACGATCCCGACATCCACGAGACGGGCGAGTTCCTCCCGGGCATCCCTCCCGATCTGCTGCAGAAGGCGCTCTCGTCGGGGACGTCGTTCGCCGCCGATCGCGCCCGGAACATGATCGTCATCCCCCTGCAGGTGGAGCACGATCTGGTGGGGGTCGTCCAGGTTCCGCTCTCGGCCACCGACACCTGGGACGAGATGGTGGTCGAGGACATCACGCACTACGTCCGGGCGGTGGCCTCGGTGCTGGGGAACATCTATCAGCTTTCGCGGAGCCGCGATCTGGCGATGCGCGACGATCTGACGAAAGCCTTCAACCGCCGATTCTTCGACACCTACCTCGACGAGGAGATCGAGCGCTCGCGGCGCTACGGATCGCTCTTCAGCATCATCTTTCTCGACCTCGACGACCTGAAGATGGTGAACAACTTCTATGGGCACCTCACCGGATCGCGGACGCTGCAGGAGGTTGCCAAGCGGATCCTCACGGCCGTCCGGGCGATCGACAAGGTGGTGCGCTTCGGAGGCGACGAGTTCTGCATCGTCCTTCCGGAGACCGATCAGGAGCAGGCCGTGGCCGTGGCCAACCGCGTGCGCAAGTCGCTGACGGCCACCGTGTTCGTGATCGACGGAAACGTGGAGATCTCGGTCACGGCGAGCTTCGGGATCGCCACCTATCCGACGCACGGCCTGAGCAAGGACGACCTGATCCGGCAGGCGGACGCGGCGATGTACCGCGTGAAGTCGACGACCAAGAACGCCGTCGGCGTGGCCACCGTCGAACACGTCCGCGCCCAATAAAAGGGGTCAGGTCTGTGATCCGTGATTTTCTTCATGTCGTAGAGTCGACCATGGTGTTCGTTCTACATTTCGTAGAAAATCGTAGATCACAGACCTGACCCCTTTGCATGTCGGAAGAACTGAGCATTCAGGGGACGCTGGCCGAGACCACGGTCCCCGATCTTTTCCGCTCGCTGCTGCGCAGCAGCGAGACGGCGATCGTCTCGCTCGAGGGGCCGGGACGCACCGACAGCATCTACGTCAATGAGGGGAAGATCATCTACGCCTCGAGCAGCGATCCCGACATGGGCCTCGGCGAGGTGCTGCTCAAGAGCGGCGAGATCAATCTGCAGCAGTACAACCAGGCGATGGAGCGCCTGCTCATGCCGCGGCGCATGGGGGCTCTGCTGGTGGAGATGGGCTACCTCAAGCCCGACGATCTGAGCCGCGCCGCGGAACGCCAGGCGAGCGCCATCGTACTCAACGCCATGCGCTACCGTTCCGGGAACTACACGATCGAGTTCACGTCGAACTTCCCCGACGAGATCATCGCCCTGCAGCTCGGCACCGAGCGGCTGATCCTCGACGGCATGGCGCGCATCGACTTCTGGTCGCTGATCACACGCGGCATCAGCCGGCTGGACCGCGTGCTCGAGCAGGCCCCCGGCTCCGACGCGCGCAGCTACGCGCTGGAGCTCAACGAGGAGGAGAGCCACGTTTTCAACCTGGTGAGCGAGCCGGCCACGGTCGAGGAGATCTGCGCGCGCAGCTATCTCCCGAACTTCGTCAGTTGCCGCACGGTCTGGGGGCTGCTCACCGTGAACCTGCTGCAGGACGCCGAGCGGGCCGTGGTGGTGGAGACGCGAGCCGCGGAGGAAAGCGAATACGAGCTCGCGGCGATGGTCGAGCGCTATAACGAGGCCTTCCAGGCGATCTTCGCCATCGTCCTCCAGAAGATCGGCGATCACGTGTACGACTTCATCGACCGCGTCGTGCTGCATGTCTCGCCCGAGACGCTGCCGTATCTGAGCGGCATGAACCTGGTCAACGAGGGGCGGATCGATTTCGACCAGCTCCTGAACAACCTGATCGCCTCCGGCTCCGAGAACCAGCCGACGATCGTCCACACCGTGCTCAACGAGCTGCTCTATGGATGGATCCTGGAGATCAAAGCAGAATTCGGCGGCACCTCACTGGAACGCGACATCGTCACGCTGGTGAACCGGCTCAAGCGCTGAGATCTTCGACAATCCGAATTCTCCCTTTAGAATCAATTCTCGATGCGCACGACAGCCATCATGCTGGCCGGCGTTCTCCTGGCCTCCTGTGCCTCCTCCCTTCCCACCCGCCCGAACGACCGGGAGTGGAAACTGCTCACGGCCGATTACGCCTGGATCCAGACCTTGCGCGACGCGCAGCCGTCGCCGCCCCCGAACGC
>DATFUW010000446.1:0-3156 GCA_035260605.1 Thermoanaerobaculia bacterium
CGATGCGACGCATCCCCTCGACCGTCCCGCCGACCGCCTCGCGTCCTTCGCTCGCCGCCGTGGCCACCGACTGAGCCAGCTCCGCCGACTGCTTCGCCGATTTTCCGATCTCCTCGGTCGTGGCGTTCATCTCCACCATCGAGCTCGCGGTCTCCAGGGCGAAGGAGGAGAAGCTCTCCGTATTCGCCGCCACCTCGTTGATGGAGACGATCATCTGCTCGATGGCCGAGGCGGTCTGGTCGACGAAGTCCGCCAGCGTGTCGGCGATGCGGCTGACTTCCTCGATGCTCGCCGACATCTCCAGGATCGACGCCGAGGTTTCCTCGGCGTTGGCCGACAGCTCCTCCATGCTGCTGCGGACGCTGTTGATCGAGCGGTCGATCTGGCCGGCCGAGCCGGCGGTCGACTGCGCGGACACGAGCTGCTCCGCCGCGCCGCGGTTGAGCACGCGCGAACGCGCGCTGATCTGCTGCGCCGCCGCAGAGACGTCGGCGCTGAGCTGTCCGAACCGGCGGATGGTCCGCTCGAGGTTCGACACCAGCGCGCGGATCGCTCCCGCCATCCGCTGCGACCGCGTGGCGGCCACGATCTCCCCGGCCGAGAGCGAGAGGTCTCCGGTGGAGACGCGGTTCACGAAGCCGATGGCCTCATCACGCCGGCCGAGGACGCGGCCGAGCCACCACTGGAACACCCCGACCGTCACCAGACAGGAGCCGAGGGCCGCGGCCATCACCTTCCAGTACACCGGCCAGGTGAGGTCGGGGATGAACGCCACGGCCGCGCCGAACAGCGACAGACAGAGCAGGAGAAGTCCCCACATCTGCTGTGTACGCGACCACTTGCGCTTCGGCATGACCGACAGCGCGGATGGTAGCATGTGGGCTCGCCGCCGCCGGCGGCAGCCCTGCATTTGAGCGACCACTTCGAATCCGGACGAAAACGAATTGACGCGTATCTCCGCGACCTGGCGGAACGCACGGGCGCGCCGGCCGCGCTCGCCGAACCGCTGCGGCGCTCGATCGCCTCGCCCGGCAAACGGGTCCGCGGCATCCTCACCCTCGCGGTGGGGGAGGCGGCAGGGACGAAAGCGGACAAGCTCGTCGAGGCCGCCGCGGCGATGGAGCTCATCCACACCTGCTCGCTGATCCTCGACGATCTGCCGGCCATGGACGATGCGCTGCTTCGCCGCGGCGCCCCGGCGCTGCATCGCGAGTTCGGCGAAGATCTGGCCATCCTCGCCGCGGTGTCGCTGCTCAACCAGGGGTACGCGCTGATCGCCCGCAATCACGCGGCGCTCAATCCGCGGCAGTGGCCGCTGCATCAGGTGATGCGCCGCGTCGTCGACGCCGTCGGCTGGAACGGGACGATCGCCGGCGAAGCGGTCGACCTGCACAGCGAGGGATCGAAGCTCGACTTCGACACGCTGGAGTTCATCCACTCCCGCAAGACCGGCGCGCTGTTCGTCGCCGCCGCCGCGGTCGGGGGGATGCTGGCCAACATGAGCGCCGCCGCGCTCGGACGGATCGAGGTGTTCGCCAAGAACCTCGGCCTCGCGTTTCAGATCACCGACGACATCCTCGACGTCACCGGTGCCCCGGAACAGCTCGGAAAGGATGTCGGAAAGGACGAACAGCGTCTCACGTTCGTGAAGCTGGCCGGCATCGAGGGGGCGCGCAAGCTGAGCGCCGAGCTGGTCGAGACCTCGCTGGCCTCGATCTCGAACCTCGGACCGGCCGCGCAGCCGCTGCGCGAGATCGCGGTGATGGTCCGCGACCGTGTGCGCTGACCCCACGCACGAACGAGGAGTTGAAACGCGCCATCGAACGTCATGCGCGCCTTTGACGGCAACGTTGCTCGTCCGGCTGATCCCCCGAGACGATGACGGCCGGCGCTCGGAAGGCAGCTCACCGTCCGCTCGGCACGTTCGACGCAGCGCTGGGCAAGCTCTTCGGGGGGCGGATCTGCTTTGACGGCGGGGTGGAATGGCCGGCCGCGACGCGTGTTATTCTCCACCGCCGCGGTACGCTGGCTGACGAGCCCAGGTAGCTCAGTTGGTAGAGCAGAGGACTGAAAATCCTCGTGTCGGCGGTTCAATTCCGTCCCTGGGCACCACACCTCTGATAGACTCGCCGCGCCGCCCACCATGGTGGCGACTTGCCAGCCGAATCCGCGGCGCCGCGGAGCGGGGGAACCGAATCAGCGACGGCTTGCCACCGTCCGGGGTGAATCCGGCCAGAAGCCGGAAGGGTTTCCAACCCGAACCCGACAGCTAACCTCGTAGGCAGCGGAGGGCAGGCCACGCAAACGCCGCGAAGCGATTCGCGGCGTTTGTCATTTTTGGGAAGCTCTGCACAAGTCCGACGGTCACCAACGACCTATTTGTTTACAAATCATTTTGCGATAAGCTACCCGCCGTTTTTAGCTGCCGAAGGGTCCGGCGGATTCAAGGAACGGAACGCGTACGAACGTCACATTGAATTGTTTGACGGTCGGGCCGGACATCGTCAGCAGGTAACTTTCTCATCGCGCGATACTTAGCAGATTTGGCCAATCAGGCTGACGATCTGCAGGGTTTCGGGAAGTACCAAGAAAGAAAGGAGCCGCTATGAAACGGTGCCCCCCCTCAAGGTTCCTGGCGGTCATGTTGGCTGCCATCTGCATCGCGCTGTTTGCCGTCAGCGGGTATGCACAGTTCCAATCGGGAAATATCTACGGCAAGGTCCAGGCGAAGGACGGCTCCGTCCTTCCCGGCGTCACGGTGACGCTGACCGGCATCGCCGCGCCGCAGACGACGGTCACCGATGCGCAGGGCAACTTCCGATTCATCAATCTCTCGCCGGGTAATTACACGGTCAAAGCGGAGCTTGCTGGATACGGAACGGCCACGCGCTCGGGAATCAGCGTCCGCGTCGCGCAGAATGCCGACGTCACGATGACGCTCAACCCCTCGGTGGCGGAGTCGATCACCGTCACGGCTGAAGCGCCCGTCCTGGACGTGCGCAAGGCCGGGACCGGCATCGATGTCTCGCAGGTCGAACTGCAGAAGGTCCCGTCGGGTCGCGACCCGTGGGTCATCATGCAGCAGACCCCCGGCGTGCTGCTCGACCGTATCAACGTCGGCGGCAACCAGTCGGGCCAGCAGTCGGGCTACGTGTC
>DATFUW010000447.1:0-3049 GCA_035260605.1 Thermoanaerobaculia bacterium
ATCCGCGACATCTCGGTGATCGAGACGCCGCCGAAGGACCGGTTGGCAATTCAGACGAACGTGGTCCCGTTCGACGACAACTTCATCGCCGAGGCGATTGAGTTCGAGCTGGGCCGCGGGGGTCAGGTCTTCTTTGTCCACAATCGCGTCGAGTCGATCCACGCGATGAAGGACTATCTCGAGAAGATCGTCCCGGGACTCCGCGTCATCGTCGGCCACGGGCAGATGGACGAGCGCGAGCTCGAGAAGGCGATGCTCGCGTTCATCCAGCGCGAATACGACGTCCTTCTCGCGACCACGATCATCGAGAACGGCATCGACATTCCGGCATGCAATACGATCCTCATCAACCACGCCGAGCGCTTCGGTCTGTCGCAGCTCTATCAGCTCCGGGGGCGGGTCGGCCGCAGCGACCGGCTGGCGTTCTGCTATCTGCTGGTGCCGAGCGACAAGGTGCTCAGCGGCGATGCCCGCAAGCGCCTCGCTGCCATCCAGGAGTTCGCCGACCTCGGCGCCGGCTTCCGCATCGCCGCCCGCGACCTCGAGATCCGCGGCGCCGGGAACATCCTCGGCGGGGAACAGTCGGGACAGATCGCCGCCGTCGGATTCGAGATGTACACGAAGCTGCTCGAGGAGACCGTCCGCGAGCTGAAGGGCGAGGCCGTCGAGGAGGAGGTCGAGACATCGATGAACCTCGGCGTCGACATCTACATCCCCGGTTCCTACATCGGCGACCAGAACGTGCGCATGATGTTCTACAAGAAGATCGCCGTCGCCTTGACCGACCTCCGCCTCGACGAGATCCGCAACGAAATGCGCGACCGCTTCGGCGCCCTTCCGCCCAACGTCGAACACCTGCTCGAGTTCGTGCGCGTGAAGCGCTTCGCGCAGCAGCTCGGCGTCGTATCGATCGTACGCGAGGGAGCGCGTGCCGTCGTCAAGCTCACGCCCGCGGCACGCATCGATCCGAACAAGCTCCTGCAGCTCGTGCAGGACCATCCGCAGGCCCGCTTCACACCGAACGGCGTGCTGTCGTTTCCGCTCCATGTCCGCGGGCCGGACGTCATCGCCGCCATCGACGGGCTGCTGCGCGCCATCGCGTAGAGGGGTGCTACACTCGCGGCGGTCCGTGCGCCGTCTACTCGCCCTCACCCTCTGCATTGCAGCGATCGCCTGCCACCGAAAGCCCGCCGTCCCGGCGGATGTCATTGCCCGCGCCGGCGACCGCTTGATCACTCTTGACGACTTCAAGCGCTATCTCGAACGCAACACCGGCACGGACCTCGCGCAGATGGGTCCCGAGGTCGCGAGCGCGGTGCTTGATCAATACATGGAGGAGATCATCCTCTCCGAGTACGCCGCCGCGCACGGCGTGGAGATCCCCGCGGAACAGATCGCCGCCGCCGTGCGCACCGACGCCGGCGCCACGGTTATGGAAAAGCGCGACGAGATGCGCCGGCAGAAGCTGATCGACGACCTCGCGGCCAGCGTCGAGCCCGCCGCCGACGCCGACGTCCGCGCCTACTACGCGCAGCACGTCGCCGACTTCCAGACCGGCGAGGAAGTCTACGTCCGCCAGATCCTCGTCCACGACGAGAACGTCGCCGACGACATCGAGCAGAAACTCCGCAAGGGAGTGCCGTTCGAGAATCTCTCCGCGCAATACTCCCTGGCGCCCAATGCCAAGAAAGGCGGCGAGATCGGCTACGTCGGACGGGGAGATCTCCCCAAGATGTTCGAGGACGAGATCTTCGCCCTGAAACCCGGGACGGTGAGCGGCGTCATACGAACAGACTCGAGTTTCCACATCTTCAAGGTGGACGAACGCCGCTCTCCGGGAGTCATCGACATGCAGACTGCCTCGCCCGTCATCCGGGAACGCTTGAAGGAAGAAGAGGTCCGAACGCGAATGGCCGAGCTCGTCGGGAAGGCGAAAAAGGAAATCTCCGTCACCGTCCTGACCAAGCGCCTGCCGTTCCGCTACACGGGAACCCTCGCCAAGTCGGAAAACGAATAACCCTCACCGCCCCGCGGTTACCAGTTGCCGGTACGGAAAGACTATGAAACGAGCACTCTTCGCCACGGTCATTGCCTGCATTGCACTCTCGGCCTCGGCCACGGACATCGTCGAAGCGGTCGTCATCCGCGTCGGCGACCGCATCGTCACGCGTTCGCAATACGCAAAGCGGCTTCACGACGGAATCAACGAGATCGAGCAGACGAACTCGCCGGCCGACACGCCGGCCAAAGTCGATCAATTCAAGAAGAGCCTGGTGAACGACCTCATCGCCGAGCTGCTCATCAAAGACCGCGCCGACCGGCTCGGGCTGACCGTCGCCCCGGATGAAATCAAAGATGCCGTCGACCGCCTCAAACAGCAGTACGGGCTGACGACCGACGAGCAGTTCAACGCGTCGCTGCAGAAGTCGGGACTCACGCGAGCCGATATGGAAGCACGCCTGCGCGACACGCTCCTCATGAACAAGGTCTTCGCACACGAGCTCCGGCCGCGCGAAGAATCGACCGACCAGGAGCTGCGCGAACGCTACGACCGCGAAAAAGAGCACTACCGGCTGCCGGAACGCGCGCACCTGCGCGAGATCATCGTCCTCAAGCCGGACGATCCGGCCAAGGCGCAACAGGCCCGCGAGCAGGCAGAGAAGATCGCAGACGAAGCCCGCGGCAATGTCGATTTCGCCCTCCTTGCGAAAACCACCTCCGAAGCGCCGAGCAAGGACAAAGGCGGCGACCTCGGCGAAGTGGCGCGCGGCGAGCTCCTCCCGGAGCTCGACAAGGCCGTCTTCGCCAGCCCCGCCGGGACCGTCCTCGGCCCCATCGAGGCGCGCTCGGCGTTCCACATCCTCAAAATCGAGTCGCGCCTGCCGTCTGAGATCCCCGCCTTCGAGTCGGTCAAGGACAAGCTGCGCAAGGACGCCAGCGAAGACGCCTGGCAGCGCGACTACAAGGCCTACATCGAGCGGCTGCGCAAGGACGCATTCATCCAGATCCACGAGTCGGAAATCCCGTCGGCCTAAGAGTCCACAGCCTG
>DATFUW010000448.1:0-3183 GCA_035260605.1 Thermoanaerobaculia bacterium
CACCGCCTCGTCGACCTCGCCAGCGGCACGTCGTTCTTCTTCAGCCGCGGCGATGAGACCACCATCGGCCGCGCCGATCCGGTCACCGGAATTCTCCCCGACATCGACCTCACCCCCGTCGACACCAATCGCTCCGTCTCCCGCCGCCACGCAAAGATCATCAAGAGCGGCGGCGAGTACCACGTGCTCGAAGAGGTTGGAACCGTCAACGGAACGTACGTCAACGAGGTGCGAATCCCGACGGGAGTGCCGGTGGCGCTGCACGACGGGGATCAGCTGAAGATCGGGCTGATCGGCATGAAGGCCATGTTCGACTGAACGAGTCGATCGCTCTACCCTACGTAGAACCTGCCAGACCCGCGCGACAATAGTCCGGTGATCTCTCCTATGACCCCCGTCCGTCTGCTCCGCGGCGTCGGCGCCGCGCGTGTCAAAGCGCTCGAAGAGCATGGCCTGCAGACGGCGGGCGATCTGCTCTGGTTTTTTCCCTATCGCTACGAGGACCGCCGCCACCCCGTCCGCGTCGCGGACCTCGGACATCATCTCGATGAGCCCGTTCTCCTGCGGGGCAGGATCATCTCCGCGCATTCGAAAATCTCTCCCGTCAAACGGCTGCGGATCTTCGAGGCGGTGCTCGAGGACGAGAGCGGGGCGGTGAAGCTGGTGTGGTTCAACCAGCCGTTCCTCGCCGATCAGATCGGCCGCGGCGACCGCCTCGCGTTGTTCGGCGCGCCACGCCTCTCGTCCCACGGCCCGCTGCAGATCGAGAGTCCCGACTGGGAGAAGTTCGAAGGAGGCGAGGAGGGGGCGATCGTCCCCATCTACTCGAAGGTGGCAAACATCCCGCCGAAGGCGTTGCGCCAGATGGTGCTGCAGGCGCTCGAGTGTCTGCCGGCGCTCGAGGATCCCCTGCCGGAACGCATCCGCGAGGCGCTGCACGTCGGCCCCCTCGGGGCGGCGCTGGAGCAGCTCCACCGGCCGGCCGAACTGAGCGAAGACTTTCTCCGCCGGCGCTCGCCGGCGCACCGGCGGATCATCCTGCAGGAGTTCTTCACGTTTCAACTCGCGCTGCGCGTCCGCCGCGCCACCGAGACGGTGACGCGGAAGCGGCGCTCGATCCGCATCGACGACACCTTGCGCGCCGAGGTGCGGAAGGTCCTGCCGTTCAAGCTGACGAAGGCGCAGCGGCGGGTGATGAAAGAGATCGCCGAAGATCTGCAGTCGGAGCGCCCGATGGTGCGGCTGCTCCAGGGCGACGTCGGAAGCGGGAAGACGATCGTGGCGCTGATCGCCGCGCTGATCGCCATCCGCAACGGGCATCAGGCGGCGCTGCTGGCGCCCACCGAGATTCTGGTGGAGCAGCACTACCAGCGAATTGGTCAACTACTTGACGGGTCAGTCGTGCTGGCCCGGGCCACCGGCTCGGCGACGGCGGGTGAGCGGCGGACGCTGCTGGCCGGATTGCGCGACGGCTACATCCAGCTCGTCGTCGGCACGCACGCGCTCCTCGAGGAGCGGGTGACGTTCCAGTCGCTGGCCCTGGCCATCGTCGACGAGCAGCATCGCTTCGGCGTCGAGCAGCGGCAGCGCCTCTTCGCCAAAGGCGACACGCCCGACATTCTGGTGATGACGGCCACGCCGATCCCGCGCTCGCTGGCCCTGGCGATGTACGGCGACCTGGAGCTGTCGGTGATCGACGAGCTGCCGCCCGGCCGGCAGGCGATCCGCACGGCGGTGCGCACCAGCGCGCAGCTCGAAAAGATCTATCAGTTCCTCGATGATCAGATCGCGGAAGGGGCGCAGGTCTACATCGTCCATCCGATCATCGAGGAATCGGAGAAGCTGAACCTCAAGCCGCTGAAACACGGCTTCGAGGCGATCCGCGAACGGTTTCCGGAACGCCGCGTGGCCATGATGCACGGGCGGATGAGCGCGGCCGACAAGGAAGCGACCATGCAGCGCGTCCAGGCGGGGGAGATCGACATCCTGGTGAGCACGACGGTGATCGAGGTGGGGATCGACGTGCCCAACGCCTCGATCATGCTGATCGTCGACGCCGACCGCTTCGGGCTCTCGCAGCTGCATCAATTGCGGGGGCGCGTCGGCCGCGGCGCGCGCAAGTCCTACTGCATCCTCGTATCGGACAAGGAGAAAGAGCGGCTCGACGTTTTCGCCGCCACACGCGACGGCTTCGAGGTGGCGGAGCGCGATCTCGAGCTCCGCGGCCCCGGCGAATTCCTCGGCACGCGCCAGTCGGGCGTGCCGCGCTTCCGCTTCGCGAACATCGTCCGCGACCAGGAGCTGATGGAGCGCGCCCGCGACGCGGCCATCGACTTCATCACGAACGAAGGCGTCGCGCCGGCGGAGGAGCTCGTGCGCCGCATCGCTGGGCTCGAGCCGGCCACCGCCGCGCGCGACTGAATCAAAGCTGACTGGTGATCTGCTGCTTGGCCGCCAGGAACTTCGAGTCGAGCTTCTCGGCTTCGGGCTTTCCGATCGTGTCCTGAGCCGTGGGGAAGATCTCGGTCTCCTCCTCCGTGGCGTGATGCTGCACGGCGTCTGCGATCTTCGACAGCAGATCCGACCATGCATCCGAGTGGGTGTCGGTGCCGTCGAGGCGCGAGATCATCGATTCGAGCTCCTTCGCTTCACGATCGTGATGCTCCGCGAGCGTCCTGGTTTCCGCATATTCGCGGAGTACGGGGTAGACCTCGCGCATCTCCGCGCGCTCGTGCGACAGGAGCTCGACCCGGATCTTCTGCCACAGCTCGGTCCGCCTGGCCGGATCATCGCTGCTCTTCGCGCGTTTGAGCAACGCGCTGACCTCACCGTGCTGTTCTGCCAGCGTGCGGAACACCCCCGTGAGTCCGGTCGCCGCCGCCTTCCCTTCCTTCGCCTTTCCCATGGCCTTCGAGGCCATCTCTTCCATTCGATTGGGCATTCGCGTCTCTCCTATTCCTGCTGTTGGAAGCTGCACACGGCATGCCTCGGAGGACGATCAGCGCAACGGGGAGGGTGGCCGGGAGGGACGTGGCGCATACGGCTCTACACCGTCGTGCCCGGCGGGGGAACCCGATCGACGCCGCGGCGGGAGACGACGAGCGCGACGATGGCGCCGCCAAAGCACATTCCGGTGCCGATCAGTTGCACGATGTCGACGGCTCGAATGAGCTCGACGCTGGG
>DATFUW010000449.1:0-2315 GCA_035260605.1 Thermoanaerobaculia bacterium
CGGCGAGATGCGCGATGTAGAGACGATCGAGATCGCCATGGAGGCCGCCGAAACTGGCCATCTGGTGCTCTCCACCCTGCACACGATCGACGCCGCGAAGACGGTCGACCGCATCATCGGCGTTTTCCCGAAGGACCAGGAACCGCAGATCCGGACGCGCCTGGCGCAGTCGTTCCGCTACGTGATCTCGCAGCGCCTTCTGCCGAAGGTGGGCGGTGGGCGGATCGCGGTGCTGGAACTCCTGAAATCGACGATGCGCACCCGCGACTACATCCTCAAAGGCGAGACCGAAGGGCGCTCGCTGACCGACGCCATGCACGACGGTCAGGTCGACGGCATGCAGACGTTCGACGACGAACTGGAGAAGCTGTGGAACGACGGCACGATCACCAAGGAAATCGCGCTGGCGTACGCCTCGAATCCGACCAACCTCGCCCTCCGTCTCAGCGATGAGCCGGCGAACGCCCCGAAGCAGAACGAGAACGAGAAGGACGGCGAGTCGATGCTCTCCATGCTCGAGCCATGATCAAGATCGTCTGCACCTCCTGCCAGAAGCCGCTCTCGCTCGACGAGACGAAGCTTCCGATGAAGGAAGTGACGTTTCCCTGCCCCGCCTGCAAGGCGAAACTGACGGTCGACCGGCGGGCCCTCGACCTCCCGGCCGCAACGCCCCCGCCAGCAGTCCCTGCGGCCGAGGAGGGGGAGGGGACGTTCGGGCCGAAGGCACTGATCGTGGGGAGCGACAACTCCGCGCTCCGCCAGGCGGCAACCCTGATCGGGTTCACTCCGCTGATCATGCAGACCGCGCAGCAGGCTCGCGATTACTTCCTGCAGGAGTTCCCGCCGGTGGTCCTGCTCAGTCCGGCGCAGCTCACCGCCCCGCCGCTGGAGACCATGCAGCCGATCATCGCCATGACGCCGGTCGACCGCCGAAAATCATTCTTCATCCTCGTGGCCGACAATCTCCGGACGCTCGACGGCAACGCCGCGTTTCTTTACGGAGTGAACCTCATCGTGTCCACGAAGGATCTCGGAGCGTTTCCGCAGATCTATCGCGAGGCGCACGCCTATCACGAGCGCCTCTACGGCGCCCTGAACTCGGTCCTCAAGACGATGGCCGTCTCGTAGCTACTGCTGCTGTACGCCTTCGGGATACGTGAGGAACGTGCCGTTCGAGTAGACGATGTCGCAGTCGAAGTTCGTCGTCGCGCCGTCCACGACCGTATCGGAAAGGCCATTCTTGCCGTACGAGCGGATCACGTAGACCTGCGCCGCCGTTGCCGCCGCCCACGCCTGATCGGAATCCATCTCCCACGGCGTGCCCCAGCCATCGCGGGCCGGAAAGGTCCGAACGTACGTCGGAGAGAGGAAGGAGCTGAGGTTATCGATGGAGATGGTCTGCCCGGGGAGGGTGAAGCCGGCGGCGTTGTAGCGGTTGACGTCCGTGGCGCGCGCCTCCCATGCGGTGGCGACGGTGCGCATGTCCGCCATGGTCCTCTTCTGCTTGGCGCGCTGCATTGCCGTCAGCAGGTTCGGGATGGCGATGGCCGCCAGAATGCCGATGATCGCTACGACGATCAACAACTCGATCAGGGTGAAACCTTCATTCCGCTTCATGCTTGTCCTTTCCGATCCGGGCGATCTAGCGAGCTGGCAAGCAAGCATGGTTCCAAGGCAGCGTCCGGCATTCGCGCGGAGACAAAAAAAGGGCGCCTCGTGGGGCGCCCTTCGGGTTTCGAATTTGGAACGAAGTTACTGCTGCTGAACGCCTTCCGGATACGAAACGAACGTACCGTTTGAGTAGACGATGTCGCAGTCGAAATTCGTGGTGGCTCCGTCGATGACCGTGTCCGACGTGCCGTTCTTGCCATACGAACGAATGATGTATTCCTGCGCCGCTGTCGCAGCAGCCCATGCCTGATCAGCGTCGAACTCCCACGGCGTACCCCAGCCGTCCCGCTGCGGGAACGTCTTGACGTAGGTCGGGGCGAGGAACGAAGTCAGGTTATCGACGCTGAGCGAGCTGCCAGGCATCGTAAAGCCAGCCGCGTTGTAGCGGTTGACGTCCGTTGCGCGCGCTTCCCAAGCGGTTGCGATTGTGCGCGCGTCGGCCATGGTCCGTTTCTGCTTCGACCGCTGCATTGCGGTGAGCAGGTTGGGGATGGCGATAGCCGCCAGGATGCCGATGATCGCCACGACGATCAGCAGCTCGATGAGGGTGAAACCTTTCTGCCGTCTCATATGCCTCCTTTTGGTCGTTACGAGACCGATGGACCTGCTATTCGCAATCGCGATGCCGTGGTGCCAGCAAAGCT
>DATFUW010000450.1:0-4225 GCA_035260605.1 Thermoanaerobaculia bacterium
GCATCATGTGCTTCCTGCCAGCGCGCCTGCAGATCGGTGCTGCCGGCGCGCCGCTGTTCGAGGTCCTTTTGCAACGCGTCGATCTGGGTCATCACCTTCAGGTCGGCGTCCTCGAGGTCCTTGACCTGCTTGCGTGTGGCGTCGATTTCCTTCCATGCCGCGGCGTACTGCTGCTGGTTTTTCACCTGCATCAGCTGCCCCTGGTATTTCTTGAGCAGGTCCTGATGCTCGGACAACTCCCCCTCGATGCGGCGCCGTTCGCGCGAGAGCTGTTCGATTGATTGCTCGAGGCGGGTCATCTCCGCATTCGCCGACTGCCATTCGCGATCGATCGCCGCGAACGACTCCGGCTTGCTGTTCAACTGCGTCTCACGGTCGCCAAGCTGCGACAGGACGGTTTGTAATTCCCATAGCTTCTCAACGTCCGGATTCAACAGACCCTCCGAAAACGAAACGGGCGTTCCGGTTGCGGAACGCCCGTGTGGACGATGGTTTCTTGACGGGGACTTCGACTCGTTGCATCGCGCTCCTGGTGGGTCCACCAGGATTCGAACCTGGGACCTGCCGGTTATGAGCCGGTAGCTCTGACCGCTGAGCTATGGACCCGGACGCGGGATCATAGCAAACGTGTGGGCGATATTGAGAGGTTGAGAGGGAGAGCCGGCTGGAGAACCGGCTGGAGAGCCGGCTGGAGAGCCGGCTGGAGAGCCGGCTCTACATCAGCGGATTTCTACGCGGTCGCCGACGCGCATCGAGTAGCGCATGAGGACGATGCGGGCGGTGGCGGTGTGGTTCTCGGTGGTCAGAATGGCCGCCTCTCCGAGAACCTGCGTCGGGGTGATCCCCGGGATGCCGTCGCGGTAGATCGTGAGGAAGTCACCGGGCTGCACCTGGTCGTCGCGTCCGAGATTGACGTGCACGAGCTGCCCCTCGCCGAGGTCCCTCATCCAGTCGCCACCCTGCGCGCTGACGATCAGTCCATTCTTCTTGCCGCTGGCCGGATCGCAAAACGCCGGAAGTGACGGGATTCGCGCCAGCGGGATGGGAATCTGCGGCAGCGGCTTGAGCCGCGCGCCGAGCGGGACCTCATCACATGACTGCGTGATCAGCGCACGCGAGCGGGTCGCTTCGGTGCACAGCACCTTCACCTGTCCGACGTAGTGGTACTCGCGCCCGATCACTTCCTGCGTGGCGGGGTTGCGCGCCAGCGGCCCGGGCACGACGAGCAGATAGGTGTCGCCGGCGTTCAGGCCCGTCGCGCTTCCGCCGTCGATGAAGGCCAGATCGCCCTCCGATCCGGGAAGGATCTGGGATGGCGCGCCCTGCTCGTAATGCACTTCGGCGTCTTCCCACGACGAAATCTTGTTCGGCATCGGCTCGGTCGAGCTGCCGATGTAACCGAAGCAGTAGATATCGGCATCGGTCGCCAGCGGGACCGGTGAGGTCGTGCCGCCGACCGCATCGGCCGCCGTGACCAGCGGGTGCTCGGTAGACATGCTGGTGAAGCCGGTGCCCGACGGGGCCGGAGTTGCAGGGGTTGGAGTGCCGCCGGCGACCGGAGTGCCGGTGGTCGCCGACTCACCCGCCTGCGCCTGCTGGACGACTTCACCCTGCACCAGGAGGACGTCACCGGGATAGATCCAGTGCGCGTCGGTGATCCAGGTGTTCGCCTCCCAAAGCTGCGGCCAGAGATAGGCATTGCCGTAAAACTGCTGCCCCAGCGCCCAGAGCGTGTCGCCCTTCTTGATCGTGTAGGTCTTGGCGTTCGGCGGATAGGTCGACGGATCGGGCGGGTTGTACGCCGTCCAGTGGTCGCCAAACTTATGCAACGAACGGGGCGGATGCGTCGACGTCTTCGCCGGCTTTGGGGCCGACGCTTTCTTAGACGTTGTCGCGGTTGTTTCGGCGGCCGGTTGGGAAGCAGATTCCACCGCCTGTGCGAATGCCCAGACGGGAATCGTCACCGCCAACAGGAGAACGGGAGCCACCCGACGCACACAGACCATTTTCCCCTCCCTGAATTGTCGAGCGGCTCTACGGTAACCTAAGCCGGGGTGCAGGGTCAAGTGACGGCGGCAAATGAATTTAGCGGAGGGTTTGAACGCCGTCTGCCGCCGGCTCGCCGTGCTGATCGTCCCACCGCTCGAGCTGCTGCTTGCGCTGACGGTACCGGCTGAGGACATTCCGCACGTAAGACCGGGTCTCGCGGAACGGCGGGATCCCGCCATAGCGCAGCACGTTCCCCTCGCCCGCGTTGTAGGCGGCCAGGGTCTTTTTCAGGTTCCCGTCGAACCGCTCCTGCAGGTACTTGAGGTAACGGACTCCTGCGTCGACGTTCTGCTCTGGGTCGTCGAGGTTCCGGGCCCCCATCCAGCGGCCGGTGCGCGGCATGAGCTGCATCAGACCGCGGGCGCCGACGGGCGAGCGGGCGGTCCTGTGGAACCGCGATTCGGTCTCCATGACCGCGGCCACGAGCGCCGGATCGACGTCATATTTCTCGGCCTTTTCGTGAATGATCTCGCCGAACGGAACGGCGTTGGCGAAGAACTGCCGCCGGATCGCGCCGTTGATCCGCGCCATCTCCTCGTGGAAGACATCGCGCTTCCCGTCCGGCATGGCCGCCGACGGCGTGCCGGCCGACTGCAGCCAGTGCTCGTCGAACAGATCGATCCGCTGCGAGACCATTCCGTCCGGCAGCGCCCGGGAGAGCTTGAACAGCGCGTTCGCCGCGAATCCGTCGGGCACACTGGCCACGACTTCCGACCGTCCGCCGTCGCGTTTCACGACCCGGACGGCGTCGAGGTCCTTCTGCACGAGGAAGTGGACGTCCTGCAGCGCCTCCCCCGCTCCGCCAATCGACAGCGCTGCGCCGAGCGCGATCGTGGTCAGCGTCCGGCCACCGAGGGCATTCCAGCGGAGCAGCGCTCTTCTCAGCATTTTCACGTAGTTATTCCACTAAAAATAAGTGAGCACATGCGATGGCGTGGGACTGAGAACGCCGGCTTGGGAGGAGTTAATCCGGATTTAGCATGCGCGCACTTGCATAACGGAGCCAAGTGCTTGGATAGGTGGCGCTTGCTGCGCTCCAGAGAATCACTCTTCCCCGAACACCTCAGCCGAGAACTTCTCGATCGTGCAGTCCCGTTCGCGCCAGCTTCCCGGGCGCATTCCGGCTTTGATGCACGTCTGATCGAGGAAAGTCTCGCGGTCCCAACGATATTCGGTGGCCACCTGCGGCAGCAGGAGGCCGGCGAACCTGCCTCGACTGAGGATGAGCCCATCACGGCCGACCTCGATCTCCTCGATCCGCTCGACGGGCTCGATCGGACCCATGACCGAGATCTCCAGCTCGAGTTCCGGCAGTTCGTCCCTTCGGACCGGCAGGAAGCGCGGGTCGCGAAAGGCCGCGTTGATGGCGCTGGAGATCACCGCCCGGTAGAGCGGTTCGTGGGCGCGGATCGAGCCGATACAGCCGCGGAGATCTCCATCCTGGGTTCGCAGAGTGACGAACGTCCCGGCGGGGCGGCGCAGATCCCCGTCGAACTCGTCCGCGCTGCGTTCCGGAACACGCCCCTCGAGGACGGCCTCAATCGACTCGCGCGCGAGCTTCAGGAGGCGGCGGCGTTGATCTTCGTTGAGCACGGTAGATGAGCATGAGGTTGCGGGTGTAGACGATCAGCCCCTCCCCCTGCCCGATGATGAACACGGCGTCGTGTCGATGGATTGCGTATGCGGTGGTGATGAGTCCCCCGACGATCGAGAGATACCAGAAGACGAGGGGAATGTGGCTCTCGCGTTTCCGCTCCGAGGCGATCCACTGCACGATGAAGCGCGCGCCGAAAATGAGCTGGCCGAGGAGGCCGAAGGCGAGCCACAGCCGGTCGAATGTCACGACTCTTCCCGCACCTTGTAGCGGAGCAGACGGCGGCCCATCCAGCGGACGGCGAAGCAGTCGGCCAGACCGCGGGCGGCGCGGTTCATGGCGCCGTATTTGGAGACGCCGAACTTGCGCGGGCGGTGGTGGACCGGCATCTCCATGACCCGATGGCCCTGCATGCGCACGAGCGTGGGGAGGAATCGGTGCATGCCGTTGTAAAGCGCGACGCGTTCGATCGCCGCGCGCCGCACCAGCTTGAGCGAGCAGCCGGTGTCCGTGATCCGGTCGCCGGTGATCCAGTTGCGCACGCCATTGCCGATGCGCGACTGGACCTTGCGCGCCCAGGTG
>DATFUW010000451.1:0-6336 GCA_035260605.1 Thermoanaerobaculia bacterium
ACCGTGGCCAGTCCGGCGGCGGCGCCGCCGAGCGCGCGGCGCTGCGTGATCAGGGCGTACAGCAGCAGCGTGCCGCTGGGAACGTGGAGCATGAAGATCGTCGCGTAGGGGAGCGACTCGGTGGCCAGCGTCGCCGTCAGAGCGATGCAAGCCGACCACGGCGCTCCGTAGCCGCGCCGGCGCGCGTAGCCGTAGAGCATCGAGGCCACGAACGCGAACGGGATCGCCACGCAGACCAATGTGCAGACGTAGGCGTTGAAGGTGATCGCTGCCACGGAGCTGCTGTCGCGCTCCAGCGCGTGCAGCACCGCGTACGGAATTGCGGCGATCCATGACAGCCCCGGAGACTTGTTCGAGTAGAGATGACCGTTTGCGCGGGCCACGTCGCCCGTGTTCCCGGCATAGGCGTCGATGGCGAACGTGTGGTGCTCGATCATCGCGCGGGTGAGATCGAACTGCGAGTTCTGGTTCCACCCCCCGCCCGCCTGGAAATAGGCGCAGGTGACGAACGTGAGCAGCGCGAGCCAGATCGCCACCTGCCGGTCCGCAAGCACAAGAGGGGTCAGGTCTGTGATCCGTGATTTTCTACCGGCTGTAGCAGATTCATCTACGCGGAGTAGAAAATCACGGATCACAGACCTGACCCCTTTTGCTAGCGGAACTTGCGGTTGAGGCGTTCGCGCGCCATCTGGTCGACGCGCGAGAGGGTCGGGCCGAGGATCTCGCGCTGCTTTTCCACCAGCTCAGCGATCCCTTTCTTCGCCAGCGCGAGCATGGCGTTCATCTCTTCCTCGGTGAACGTCGCGGACTCGCCGGTACCCTGGAGCTCGACGAAGCGGCCTTTGTCGGTGGCCACGACGTTCATGTCGACGCCGGCCTTGGAGTCCTCTGCGTAGTTGAGGTCGAGCGACGGAACGCCGGCGATCATGCCGACGGAGATCGCGGCGACGAAGGCGCTCATCGGCCAGCTCGAGAGATGGCCATCGATGTACAGGCGCCCGAGCGCCAGGGCCAGCGCGACGAACGATCCGGTGATCGAGGCGGTGCGGGTGCCGCCGTCGGCCTGGAGCACGTCGCAATCGATCCACACGGTGCGCTCGCCGAGGAGTTCCGTATTCACCGCGGCACGGAGCGAACGGCCGATCAGGCGCTGGATCTCCATCGTCCGTCCGCCCTGTTTTCCACGCGCGGCCTCGCGCTCGGTGCGGTCGGTGGTGGCGCGCGGCAGCATGCCGTATTCCGCGGTGACCCAGCCGCGCCCGGTCTTGTAGAGGAAGGGAGGGACCTTCTCCTGAATCGAGGCCGTGCAGATCACGCGTGTATCGCCGACGTCGATCAGCGCCGACCCTTCGGCGTGCTTGATGAAGTTCGGGGTGATGGTCACGGGGCGCATCTGATCGGGCGCCCGGCCGTCGGATCGCACTTTCGGCGGCGTCATGCCGTGACCTTCGCCTCGATCTGCGCGCCCTTGGGCACGATCACGATCCCGGAGTCACTGACCGTGAACTGCTGCCGGTCGGAGTCGAGGTCGTATCCGATGGTCGTCCCCGGCGGGATCTTCACTCCCTTGTCGATGATGGCCCGCCGGATCTTCGAGTGCCGCCCCACGTCGACGCCGTCCATGAGGATCGACTCGTCGATGTCGGTGTAGGAGTGCACGCGCACGCGTGGGTGCAGCACCGAGCGGTTGATCGTCCCGCCGGAAATGATGACCCCGTCGGAGACCATGGAGTCGGTGGCGATGCCGATGCGCTGCGTGGCGGAGTCGGCGAAGACGAACTTGGCCGGCGGGAGGTTCATCGGCGCGGAGACGATGGGCCACTGCGGATTGTAGAGGTCGAACAGCGGCGTGACCGATACCAGGTCGAGGCAGGCCGCGAAGTACGTGTCGATCGTCCCGACGTCGCGCCAGTATCCGCGGTTGTAGTCGTCCTCGCCCGGCACCGAGTTGCGGGCGAAGTCGTACGCATACACCTTCATGCGCGGATACATCGCCGGCACGATCTCTTTGCCGAAATCGTGCGCCGCGTCGCGCAGCGCGTTCCGCTGCAGCACATCGATCATCACGCTCGATTTGAAGATGTAGTTGCCCATCGACGCCAGCACCATGTCGGGCCGGCCGGGGATGGTCTTCGCGCCTTCCTTCGGTTTCTCCACGAACCCCGTCACCCGGAAGTCGCTGTCGATCTCCACGATGCCGAAGTGATGCGCCTCGGAGATCGGCACCGGAACCGTGGCCAGCGTCAGATCGGCGTCGTTCGCGATGTGCTCCTGGAGCATCTGGTTGACGTCCATCTTGTAGATGTGGTCGCCGCCGAAGACGCAGATGAACTCCGGCTGCTCATCGAAGATCAGCTCGAGGTTCTGAAAGACGGCGTCGGCCGTGCCGCGGAACCAGAACGGCCCCTTGCGCATCTGCGCCGGGACGACGTCGACGTACTGTCCGATCTCCGGCACCAGCCGCCAGGTGCGGGTGATGTGTTCGATCAGGGAGTTCGACTTGAACTGCGTCAGGACCTTGATTTTCAGGAAGCCGGAGTTGATGAAGTTGTTGATGACGAAGTCGATGATACGGTACCGGCCGCCGAACGGTACGGCCGGTTTGGCGCGGTCGCGCGTGAGCGGATACAGCCGTTCGCCCATTCCTCCGGCGAGGATCATGGTCAGAACGTTGCGCCGTGCGAGGGGGCCGTACATCGATCCGCGATTCTACGCCTGAACTCCGGAAGCAATTTCGCGACCACTGGACCCCGGTCTGCGAGAGCGGCGTCACATGGATCGCTATACTCTTGCTCGCCGATGGCCGAGAAGGACTATTACGAAATCCTCGGAGTGAAGAAAGGTGCGCCCGAGGCGGAGATCAAGAAGGCGTACCGCACGCTGGCGAAGAAGTACCACCCCGACCGCAACAAGGGGAACAAGGAAGCGGAGAACAAGTTCAAGGAGATCTCCGAAGCGTACGCGGTGCTGAGCGATAAGGAGAAGCGCGAACAGTACGACCGCATGGGGCGGGAGGCGTTCAACTTCGGCGCGGGAGGGCAGAATCCGTTCGCCGGGTTCGACTTTTCGCAGTTCACGAACCGCGGGCGGCGGGGCGGGGGCGGACGGCGGGCGGGGACGGGAGGGGGAGGGGGAGGGGGAGGATTTACCGACATCTTCTCCGATCTGTTCGGCGGTGGCGGCGCGATCGAGTTCGAACAGCCCCCGCAGCGCGGCCACGACATCAATACCGAGCTGATGATCGGATTCCGTGAGGCGGTCACCGGCGCGGCGATGGAGCTGACCATCAACGGCGGCGGGCACATCAAAGTGAAGATCCCCGAGGGGGTCTCGGACGGGCAGACGATCCGGCTGCGTGGCAAGGGAGCGCCGGGGGGCATGGGAGGGCCGGCGGGCGACCTGAACGTCCTGGTGCACGTGCGTCCGCATCCCTTTTTCGAGCGCCGCGGCGACGACATCCACATCGACCTGCCGATCACCATCGGAGAGGCGGCGCGCGGCGCGGAAGTCGACGTGCCGACGATCCGCGGAGCGGTTCGCGCGCGCATCCCGGCGGGAACGCAGGGCGGCCAGACCTTCCGCCTCTCGGGCAAAGGGGTGAAGAAGAAAGGGGGGGCGTACGGCGACCACTACTATCGCGTGCAGATCGTGCTGCCGAAGAGCGTCCCCGACGATGCGGTACAGAAGATCGAGTCGCAATACAGCGAGAACCCGCGCGCGCGGCTGAACACGGCCCTCTGATCGATGCACATTCCTTCGGGACAGATTTTTGTGATCGGCGATTCGCACATCGGCCTCGGAGCCGGGAGCGACGCGCCGATGGTCGGCTGGCTCGAGCGGCTCGAGGCGCTCGCCCCAGCCGCGCTCTATCTCGACGGCGATCTGTTCCACTATCTCATCGCCCACCCCAAGTTCGTCACTCCCGCGGTGGAGCACGTCTTCGCCGCCTTCCGCCGCCTTCGCGACTCCGGCGTCGCCGTGCACTACGTCGAGGGGAACCGCGACTTCTTCCTGCGTGGATCCTTCGCCGAAGCGGCGGTCACCGACGTGGCCATGGAGTACGCGTTCACCGCGGGAGCGCGGAGATACCTGATCGTCCACGGCGACATGATCAATGACCGCGATTATCCGTACCGCTTCTGGCGCCGGGCGTCGAAGAATCCGGTATCCAGACTCTCGGTCAGCCTCATTCCGAGACAGACCGCGCGCCGCTTCGTCGACAACGTGGAGAAGCGGCTGGCGCGATCGAACTTCAAGCACAAATACCGCCTTCCCGTGGAGCAGATGAAACGGTACGCTGCGAAGCGCGCGCGCCAGGGGATCACCGACGTCGTCTTCGGGCACTTCCACGAGAAGGTGATTCTCCCCGGGGAGGGAGCGACGGTGACCATTCTTCCGGCATGGTTCGAGAATCAGGAAGCGATGGTCATCGACCCCGAAACGGGAGCAAGTTCGTTCGCGGTGCCATGAAGTTTCGCCTCTCATGATCGTGACCTTCCTCGGCACCGGCACTTCCACCGGCGTTCCCGTCGTCGGCTGTCTCTGCGGCGTCTGCATCTCCGACGACGCGCGGAACAAGCGCCTGCGGCAGTCGGTGAAGATCGAGATCAAGGGGAAGGTGTTTCTGATCGACACCACGCCCGACCTGCGGCTGCAGCTCCTGCGAGATCCGATTCCACGCCTCGATTTCGTGCTCTATACGCATTCGCATTCGGACCACCTGATGGGTCTGGACGATATCCGCCCGTTCAATTTCCGGCAGCGGGAGCCGATTCACGCCTTTGCCAGCCCGCAGACGGCGAAGGCCGTGCGCCGCGCCTTCAGCTACATCTGGGCCGACACGCAGATCGGCGGCGGAAAGCCGCAGGTGGATCTGCACGAGGTCGACGGCGCCTTTCGCCACGAGGGGATCGACATCGTCCCCATTCCCGTGGCGCACGGCGACTGGACGATCCTCGGCTATCGCATCGGCCAGTTCGCCTACATCACCGACACCAACGGCATTCCCGAGTCCTCCATGCGGCTGCTGGAGGGAGTCGACACCCTGGCGCTCGACGGACTGCGCGTCGCCCCTCGGCACCCGACGCACTTCACCATCGGGGAGGCGGTCGAGGCTGCGCGGCGCATCGCGCCGCGCATCACCTACCTCATCCACCTGACGCACGACGTCGATCACGGAACCGTCGAAGCGGCCCTGCCGGAGAATGTGCGGCTGGCGTACGACGGGATGAAGCTGGAGTTCCACGATGGACGATGAACGCGGAACTTGAAAGTTCCTCGTTCCTCGTTCATCGTTCGTCGTTCATGCGTGACATCCCCCGCGTCGGGCACATCGAGGCAACGGTCACCGCTCCGCCATCCAAGTCCTACTCCGTCCGGGCGCTGCTGCTCGGGGCCATGGCCGAGGGGACGACCGAGGTGCGCAACTGTCTCGATGCGGACGACACGCGGTACGCGCTGGAGTCGTTGCGGGCCATCGGGTTCGAAATCTCCGGGTCGATCCGCGAGGGCGTGCGCATCGGCGAGCGGAAGAGCATGTCGGCCGACGAGGTGCCGGTATTCATCGGCAACGCCGGCACGGCGATGCGCTTTCTGACCGGCTGGCTGGCGTTCACGCCCGGGCGTTTTCTGCTGCACGGGGAGGCCCGCATGCACGAGCGTCCGATCGGCGATCTGGTCGACGTGCTGATGGGCATCGGCGTGGAAGTGGAATACGCGGAACGCGAGGGCTATCCTCCGCTGCGGATCCGGGGCCGCAGGATGCGCGGCGGGTTCGACGTGCCGATCTCCGCGGCCACCTCGAGCCAGTTCGTCTCCGCGCTGATGCTCGGGGGTGCGACGCTGCCCGACGGCATCCGGCTGCACGTCACCGCGCTCGGCTCGGCACCGTACATCGACATCACTGCCGACGTGCTGCGGGCGTTCGGCGCGTCGGTGCGGCGCGACGGGAACACGATCGAGGTCCGCGCCGCACATCTGCGCCGCGACGAGTACACGGTCGAGGGCGACTACTCCTCGGCGTCGTACTGGTTCGCCGCGGCCGCGGCCGCCGGCGGAACGATGCGCGTCGAAGGCCTCGCCAACCCGACGGCGCAGGGAGATGCGTCATTCCTGGACATGCTGGCGCGGATGGGATGCGAGATCGTCGTCGACGGTGCGATCACCGTTCGCCGTGGCGGCGGAACGCTGCGCGGCGGAACCTTTGACTGCAACGGCACGCCCGATGTCGTGCCGACGATCGCCGCCATCGCCCCGCTGGCCTCCGAAGCGGTCGAGATCGTGAACGTAGCCAACCTTCGCGTCAAAGAGTCGGACCGCCTGACGACCGTCAGCGCG
>DATFUW010000452.1:0-9652 GCA_035260605.1 Thermoanaerobaculia bacterium
ATAGCGCGGCGGGATCAACGGCATGTCGATCCCGTAGTGCTTCAGCACCGCGGGCTCGAACGTCTTCACGTCCTGCAGCGGCGCGCCGGGCGGCAGCGTGTGCCAGCCCATGTCGAGCAGCGCGGCGGCGAGGTATTCACCGAGGTTGTAGCCCTGGTTGAATTTCTGCGAGTTCTTGATCTTGTCGACGAGGGCCCTGGGCATCGGCTTTCCCGTCTTGTAGTGCTTCGCGTAGTGCGCGAAGACCGTCGGCTCGAGCGCCCAGTGCTCGTTGAACTGTGAGGGGAACTCCACGAAGTCGCGCGGCACGCTGGTCCCGGTGAGCGTCGGATAGGTCACGTTCGAGAACATGCCGTGCAGCGCGTGTCCGAACTCGTGGAACATCGTGGTCACGTCGGTGAAGCTGATCAGCGCCGGCTCGCCGGGCGCGGGCTTCGTGAAGTTGGCCACGTTGAAGACCACCGGCCTCTGGCCGAGGAGCTTGCTCTGGTCGACGAAGGTGTCCATCCATGCGCCGCCGCCCTTGTTCGGGCGCGCGTAGTAGTCGGCGTAGAAAAGCGCCAGGGGAGCGCCATCGGCGTCGAAGACCTCGAAGACGCGGACGTCGGGGTTGTAGACCGGGATGTCGTGCCGCTCCTTGAAGGTGATGCCGTACAGCTTGTTGGCGGCGAAGAAGACGCCGTCTTCGAGGACGCGATCGAGCTCGAAGTACTGCTTGGCCTCCGCCTCGTTCATCGCGTACTCCTTCTTGCGGAGTTGTTCGGCGTAGTACTGCCAGTCCCACGGCTGGAGTTTGAATCCGGCCATCTTCTGCATCCGCGCGGCCTGCTCATCGGCCTTGGCGCGCGTCGCCGGGACCATGTCGGTCATCAGCTTGATCGCCGTTTCGGGCGTCTTGGCCATCTGATCGTCGAGGGAATACGCGGCGTACGTTGGGAATCCGAGGAGCTTGGCCTTTTCGGCACGGAGCTGGGCCAGGCGTTCGACGATGGCCCGGGTGTCGTTCGGACCGCCGTGGCTCCCGCGCGCCGAAGAGGCCTCGAACAGCTTCTCGCGCAACGCGCGGTCCTTCAGGAACGTCAGCGCCGGCTGTTGCGTGGTGTTCTGCAGGGTGAGGACGTATTTTCCGCCGAGCTTCCGGTCTTTCGCCCGCTGCGCGGCGGCGGCGACGTCGCCGGAGCTGAGGCCGGAGAGCTCCGATTTGCCGCTGATCACGACGGCCGAGGCGTCGGTGTCGGCCAGGACGTGCTGCCGGAACTGCGTGGAGAGCGTCGACTCTTCCTGATTGAGCGCCTTGAGCTTCGCCTTCTGGTCGTCGGAGAGGAGCGCGCCGGCGCGGACGAAGTTCCGGTAATAACGCTCGACGAGATACTTCGCCTCGGAATCGAGCTGCAGCGTGTCGCGCGCGTCGTAAATCGCCTTGACCCGCGCGAACAGCTTCGAGTTGAGGTAGATCGCGTCCTGATGTGCAGCGAGGCGAGGCGACTCCTCGGCCTCGATCTTGTCGAGCGTGTCGTTCGTGTTCGACTGCGTCAGGTTGAAGAACACCTTGGCCACGCGCGTGAGGAGCTGCCCGCTCCTCTCCATCGGCACGACCGTGTTGTCGAACGTCGGCGGCTCCGGGTTGTCTGCGATCGCCTCGATCTCGGCGATCTGCTGCTTCATCCCCTCATCGAGCGCCGGCTGGTAGTCGGAGTCGTGGATTTTGTCGAAGGGAGGGGCCTGAAACGGAAGAGGGCTCGAAGTGAGGAACGGGTTGGTCGTTTGCGCGGCCGCGGAGGTCGCTGCGAGTGTCAGTGCGATCATCAGTCGTTTCATCAGCACCCCAAACCGGCGGGGCGGCCTAAAATATTTTCGAGGGATTTGCCCCGCAGCCTGTTTTGATATCATGGATATCCATATGAACGGGGTCAGGTCTACACTTCGATGTTTTTCTACACCGAGTAGCTAGAATTGCGTATTCCGTGCAGAAATGGAGCAGCCGCTCTCAGGCGTGACTCCTTTCGGCTCTACGATTTGGAGAAAACCAGCGAAGTGTAGACCTGACCTCCCAAAATTGAGGATACCCGTATGAACGAACCGATGCGTGAAGGGCTGAGTTCCGATACATTGAAGTCCATCTATCGGCGCGTCGCAGGTCATTACGACTTCCAGCACGGCCTTCTGACGGCCAGGTCGGATGCCCGCGGACGCCGGCTGGTCGTCGAACGGACCGTTCACGCGGGCAACCGCGTGCTCGATTGCGGCGCCGGCACGGGATCGACCGGACTGATGGCCGCCGCCAAAGCCGGCCCCACCGGGCACGTCACGCTTTTCGATCTCAGCGCGGAGATGCTCGCCGTAGCGGAGAAGAAAGCGGTCGAACAGAACGTGCGGGACCGCATCGACCTGCAGACCGGAGACATGCTGCATCTGCCGTTTGATGACGCCTCATTTGATGTCGTGCTCTCGACCTACAGCCTCTGTCCGGTGTACGACCCGGCCAAAGGGGCGCTCGAGATGTACCGCGTCGTCCGGCCCGGCGGCCTGGTGGGGATCGCGCATTCGGCCGAGCCGCAGAGGCCGATCCTGCGCCCGCTCGCCTCGGCCGTCGAGAAGGTGGTCTGGCATTTTCATCTGATTTCCATCGGATGCCGCGCCGTCGAGGTCCTCCCGGCGCTGCAGCGTGCCGGCGGTGAAGTCGCCTTCTCGAAGAACATCGGCGTGCCGCTCTGGCCGTTCATCGTCTTCGTGATCCGCAAGCCGACCGAGCACTGAGCCCCCGGTCGGTTACGGCCAGATCGATGCGTCTGGAATCGGGCTCGAGGCTCGGCCCGTACGAGATTTCAGGCCCGATCGGGGCCGGCGGAATGAGAGAGGTCGATCGCGCGGGAGTGGTGCTCGGGACGGCGAGCTATGTGTCTCCCGAGCAGGGCGCGCGGCGAGAGTGTCGATTTCCGGAGCGATCAATTCTCAAAAAACATCGGTGTGCCGCTCTGGCCGTTCACCGTTCTGTAGAATGAGCGCATCGTGCTGCGCCAAGGCAGTTCCTCCGGTCGCTCCCAGACCGCGGCCGTGCGGCTGGAAATCGTCGGCTGGGCGGTGCTCTTCCTTGCCGCGATCGTGTGGATCGTGCGCGATCGGCTCCCGATGCTCGCCGCCACGCAGGTGACCGCTTCGGCATCGCTCTCGATGCTGCGCGGCGCCTCGGATGCGCCGATCCGGCAGGCGTTCGCCGTCGTGCGGAATCACGACCGCGTTGCAGTCTCCCTGGTGGCGGAGTCCGATCCGGCCCTGCGCGGAATCTCGCATCTCACCGTCACCGCGGACACCCCGGAGCAGGCGAAGCGCGATCTGACGGACATCACGGACGCCATCAGGGCTGAGATTCCCGCCGGCGAGCGCGACGATCTTCGGGCGCTGCCGGACAACCTCACGTATCCGGCGCCCAACGACACCACGCAGCGTCTTCGGATCGCCTCTCGGATCCTCGCCGTGCTGCTCATCCTGACTGCCCAGATTCTGATCGTGCTCGGCGCGTATCGTCAGCGCGGGACGGTTCGCGTGGACCTCTTCATGAAACTGGCGATGCCGTTCCTGTTCATCCTGCTGCCCGCCCCGGATTCCTCAGGACCGGCGGGAATCGTGAGTCACGCCCAGTATTCCATCCCGCCGGACCTCGTGACCTTCATGCCCGTCATGCTGGCGGTGTCGGTCATTCCCCTCCTCCTGATCTTCCGGCTCACGCGAAGATCGAAGCCTGTGCATCAGTAGCCGGTCGGACCAAAATATTGGCCCTCCCGATTCGTCTTCACATCAGATGGAGGCGGCACTGACAGCCGAACAGGAGCAGAGAATCTCGGAGACGGTCGAGCGCGAGCGCGGCCGGCTCGGGCGGTTCATCCGCAGCCGCGTGGCCAACAGCCTCGACGCCGAAGACGTTCTGCAGGACGTCTTCCATGCGCTCTTGACCGCCGGGCCGCTCGAACAGGTCACGGCCTGGCTGTACCGCACGGCGTCGAACCGCATCATCGATCTCTTTCGGAAGAAGAAGCCGGAGACCCTTCCCGCCGAGGAGTGGCTGCGGCTCGAGGAACTGCTGCCGTCGCCGGATGCCGGCCCCGACGCCGTCTACGCGCGCGGCGTACTGCTCGAGGAGGTAGAGGCGGCCATCGACGAACTGCCGCCCGAGCAGCGCGATGTCTTCATCGCACACGAGGTGTATGGAAAGAGCTTCAAGGAGATCGCCGCCGAGAGCGGCGTCGGGATCAACACACTGCTGTCGCGAAAACACTACGCGGTGCTGCACCTGCGGGAACGGCTTCGCGAAATTTACGAGGAGTTCGGATCATGAAACGGAGAGTCGCAAAATTCACGCTGTTCGCCACCCTGGCGCTGGTCGCCATTGCCGTGTTCGCCTTCGTTGTCATGCTGCTGTGGAACTCGGTTCTTCCTCCGGTGACCGGATGGCACACCATCACGTACTGGCAGGCCCTTGGGCTTCTGATCCTGAGCAAGATTCTGTTCAGCGGATTCCGCGGGCCGCGCGGCGGAACATCGTGGCGGCTCGCTGGACGACACTGGCAGAAGATGACGCCGGAAGAGCGCGAGAAGTTCCGCGAGGTCATCCGTCAGCGGTGTGGCTGGAGTGAACCGCCGGCGGCCGGCAATCCGTGACGCAATCTACACAGTGTAGGGAAATAAAACCCGCTCTTCCTTTTTTCGTACCGTAACTTGCGACGCGCAGCCCGCGTTGTATCGTAGGCCACTCATGAAGAAGCGGATGTTTCTGATGCTGCTCGCCGTGTTCGTCTTTCTGACGCTCATCGGCGGCTTCAAGTTCTTCCAGGTCAAGGCGGCCATCGCCAAGGGGAAGGCCTATCAGGCGCCCCCCGAAGCGGTCACCACGACGGTCGCCCGCCAGGAGGAATGGGATACCACGCTGAACGCGATCGGCACCGTTCAGGCGGTGCACGGCGTGACCGTTGCCGCCGACCTTCCGGGCACGATCGCCGAGATTCTCTTCCGTTCCGGTCAGGCGGTGAACGAGGGAGACGTGCTGGTGCGGCTCGATACGCGTCAGGAGCGCGCCCAGCTCGCGGCTGCCGAGGCGCAGCGCGAGCTCACCCGTGTGGCGCTCGATCGGCAGAAAGGGCTGCTGGCGCAGGGAATCACCTCGCAGGCGGCCTACGATCAGGCCGCGGCGGAATTCAAGCAGGCGGACGCCGGCGTGGGAGAGATCAAGGCCACGATCGACCGCAAGACGATCCGCGCACCGTTCGCCGGAACGCTCGGCATCCGTCTGGTGAACCTCGGCGAATACCTCGCCGGCGGCGCGCCGATCGTCCCGCTGCAGTCTCTGCAGCCGGCCTATGTCGAGTTCTCCGTCCCGCAGCAGGAGCTCCGGGGACTGCGGGTCGGAGGTGTGGTGCGGGCGACGTCCGACGGGTTCAACGGGCTGGAGAGCGGGGCGGTGACGGCGATCGATTCGGTGGTCGATCCGTCGACCCGCAACGTCCGCGTGCAGGCGACATTCGCCAACCGCGGCGGACGCCTCCGCCCCGGAATGTTCGTGGAGACGAAGCTCGAACAGGGGAAACGGATGCCGGTGATCACGCTCCCCGCCTCGGCGATCAGCTACGCGCCGTTCGGAGACTCGGTCTTCATCGTGGAGAACGTCAAGGCCGCCGACGGGAAGAGCTATCGCGGCGTGCGGCAGCAGTTCGTGAAGCTCGGTGCCTCGCGCGGCGATCAGGTCGCCGTCCTGAGCGGCGTCAAACCAGGAGAGGAAGTGGTGACTTCGGGGGTGTTCAAGCTTCGTCCCGGATCCGCGGTCCTCGTCAACAACAGCGTGCAGCCGTCGAACTCGTCTGCGCCGAAACCGGAAGACAGTTGATGTGCATGGCAGGCAGGTAGAGCCGGCTCTCCAGCCGGCCGGGGGGAACGAGGCCGCCTGGAGAGGCGGCCTCCATGTGGCCCTGCAGAACGCACCATGAAACTCACTGACCTTTTCATCAAACGGCCCGTGCTGGCGATCGTGGTCAACCTGGTGATTCTGATCGCCGGGCTGCAGGCCATCCGCTCGCTCAGCGTGCGGCAGTTCCCGCGCAGCGACATGGCGAATGTCGTGGTGCAGACGGTCTACGTCGGCGCGAACGCCGATCTGGTGCGCGGGTTCATCACCGCGCCGCTGGAGCGGGTGATCGCCGGAGCCGACGGCATCGATTACATGGAGTCGTCGAGCTCGCAGGGCATCAGCACGATCACCGTGCACTTGAAGCTGAACTACGACACGAATGCAGCGCTGACGCAGATCCAGTCGAAAGTGGCGCAGGTGCGCAATCAGCTCCCGCCCGAGGCCGAGGCGCCGACCATCGACCTGCAGACCACCGACAGCCAGTTCGCAGCCGGATATCTGAGCTTCTCGTCGAAGGACCTCGATCAGAACCAGATCACCGACTATCTCGTCCGCGTGGTGCAGCCGAAGCTGAGCGCCATCGAGGGCGTGCAGCGTGCCGAGATCTTCGGCGACCGTACGTTCGCCATGCGCGTCTGGCTCAAGCCCGACAAGATGGCTGCGCTCGGGATCTCCCCGTCGCAGGTGCAGGCCGCACTCGCGGCCAACAACTACCTCTCCGCGCTCGGCCGGACCAAGGGGATGATGACCTCGGTCAACCTCGTGGCCAACACGAATCTCCAGACCGCCGACGAGTTCAAACAGCTCGTCGTCAAGGAGAGCAATGGCACCGTGGTCCGTCTCGGCGACATCGCCGACGTGGTGCTCGGCGCCGAGACCTACGACCAGGAAGTGAGCTTCAACGGACAGACCGCGGTCTTCATCGGCCTCTTCGTGCTGCCGACCGCGAATACCCTCGATGTGATGAAGCGGGTGCGCGAGGCGCTGCCCGACATCCAGTCGCAACTCCCCTCGGGCATGAGCATCGGTGTCCCGTACGATTCCTCGGCCTACATCCAGGGCGCGATCGACGAGGTGCTGAAGACGCTCAGCGAGACACTGCTGATCGTCATCCTGGTGATCTTCCTGTTCCTCGGCTCGGTGCGCGGGCTGGTCATTCCGGTCATCGCCATCCCGATCTCCCTGATCGGCGCCGTGCTGCTGATGCTGACGTTCGGCTTCACGATCAACCTGCTGACGCTGCTGGCGATCGTGCTCTCGGTCGGACTGGTCGTGGACGACGCCATCGTCATGGTGGAGAACATCGAACGGCATCTTCACATGGGCAAGACGCCGGTGCAGGCGGCGATGGATGCCGCGCGCGAACTCGTCGGGCCGATCATCGCCATGACCATCACCCTGGCCACGGTCTACACGCCGGTGGCCCTGCAGGGCGGACTGACCGGATCGCTCTTCCGGGAGTTCGCCTTCACCCTCGCCGGCGCCGTGCTGATCTCCGGGTTCGTGGCCCTGACGCTGTCGCCGATGATGGGATCGAAGCTGCTGCGCGCGGGTGACACGGAGCGCGGCTTCGCCGGCATGATCAACCGGCAATTCGAGCATTTCCGCCAGTTCTACATGCGCATCCTCGGCGGGACGCTGCAGTACCGGCCGGTCACGCTGACCCTCTGGGCCATCGTCGTCCTCCTCATCGTGCCGCTGTACATGTTCTCGCAGAAGGAACTGGCGCCGATGGAAGACCAGAACTTCCTCTTCTCCATCATCCAGGCGGCGCCCAACGCGACCATCGACCAGACCAAGCTCTTCGCCACGCAGGTCGGCGAGGTCTATCGCTCGCTGCCCGAACACAGCGCCGACTTCCAGGTCATCCTCCCCACCGGCGGATTCGGCGGCATGGTCACAAAACCGTACGACGAACGCAAACGCGGCATCGAACAGATCCAGATGGACGCCGCCTCGAAGATGGGGAAGATTCCCGGGATCCGGGCCATCACGCTCGTGCCGCCGTCGCTTCCGGGAGGGCAGGGGCTGCCGGTGGATGTGGCCATCCTCTCCACCGCGGAGCCGCAGCGTCTCGCGGAGTTCGCCGATCAGATCGTGAAGAAGGCACTCGAGAGCGGCAAGTTCATGTACGCCGACACCGATCTGAAATTCGATCAGCCGCAGGCACGCGTGGTCTTCAACCGCGACAAGCTCCGCTCCGCCGGCGTCGATATGTCGCAGGCCGGCCGCGACCTCTCGGTCCTGCTCGGCGGCAACTACGTCAACCGTTTCAGCATCCAGGGGCGGAGCTACAAGGTCATCCCGCAGGTGAAGCGCGCCGACCGGCTGACCCCCGATCAGCTCGGGCAGATGTACATCACTGGTCCCAACGGAAAGCTCGTGCCGCTGTCCACGTTTGCCACGCTGGAGACCTCGACCGAGCCGCGAGATCTGAAGCGCTTCCAGCAGCTCAACTCCGTGCGCATTCAGGGGGCCATCGTCCCGGGCGTCTCGCTCGACGCCGCGCTGCGGGAGATCGAGGACGACGCGCACGAGATCCTGCCGCGCGGCTTCACGCTCGACTACGCGGGCGAGTCGCGCCAGCTCCGCACCGAAGGATCGAAGTTCCTCGGCGTCTTCCTGCTGTCGGCGATCCTCATCTATCTGGTGCTGGCCGCGCAGTTCGAGAGCTTCCGCGATCCATTCATCATCCTCGCCGGATCGGTCCCGCTGGCGCTCTCCGGATCGCTGCTCTTCTCGTTCCTCGGCCTGACCTCGATCAATATCTACAGCCAGGTCGGACTGATCACTCTCGTCGGACTGATCTCCCGCAACGGCATCCTCATCGTTCAATTCGCGAACGAGCTCCAGCAGGAGGGGCTCGACAAGCTGCAGGCGGTCATCGAGGCCTCCGGGACGCGTCTCCGCCCGATCCTCATGACTACCGCGGCGACCGTGATGGGCCACCTCCCGCTCGTCTTCGCGCACGGCCCCGGCGCCGGTGCCCGCAACAGCATTGGCATCATGCTCGTCACCGGCATGATCATCGGGACCGCCTTCACGCTGTTCGTCGTTCCTTCGATCTACGTTCTGGTGGCGCGTACCCACCGGCGCATCGAGGTCGGGGAGCCGATGCCAGTGCCGGAGCTCGAACCGGCAGCGGTCTGAGGATCACGTCCGAGCCGGCCGACGGCTTGATCCCCGTCACGGTCAAGCGTGAGCGAGGGGACCTACCTTGGGGAATCTCTCTCGCTCATTCCAATGGAGGAGGAATTCATGCGTCGAAAATGGAATCGTGGTTTCACTCTGATCGAGTTGCTGGTCGTCATCGCCATCATTGCCATTCTCATCGGTCTTCTGGTTCCGGCGGTGCAGAAGGTGCGCGAGGCTGCGCGCCAGACGGCGGAGTTCGGCGACGGATCGCTGGCGCTGAGCGTCGAGACCGAGATGGACGGTCTGAGCAAAGACATCGGATCGCTGGGGTCCCTGCTGCCGGCCGTTCAGGACGGCCAGTTGCCGTCGGCGGAAACGGTGCAGTCGCTCGACGCCGCATTCTCCCGTCATGAAGACGCGCTGGCGATGCTCGATGCGCAGACGCTGTCGATGATTTCGCAGGCAGCGCAGCAGAAGGATGCCGGCGCGAAGGCGGCGTTGATCGGGTTGCACCGCGCGCTCGTTCCGGCGCGCGTCGAAGTGATGCAGCTCAGGAATCGGCTCGACTTTCTCGAGCGGGTGCTCATCGCCCTCTGACACATGGGTTGAGGGATTCTGACA
>DATFUW010000453.1:0-3398 GCA_035260605.1 Thermoanaerobaculia bacterium
CAGAATTAGAAATGCGAGCACATCCCTCTCTGTAAACGATCCTGCGCGAATCGTTTCGAGCGCTTCTCGTATGAGCCACTGTTCTTTCCTGTCCATTTCTTGACAGCCTAACTCTGTATTAAGTCTACCAGCCTATCTCCGTGCGACGTGCGCGGCGACGCACGTTTTGCGTGTTACGCGACTGACCGACGGTTTCACGCAAACACGGACGGCGCAACGACTTGAACAGTCGGTCGCCACGCTGGGGCACTTGGTTATCCTGCGTTCGTGACGCTGTGTATTCACGCGACATCGACAGAGCTTCGGCCGCATAGCGCGCGAGCACCGGCGCACGCATCGAGGATCCCGCGATAAAGAAGGCGCTGAAGAACTGCGGGGCCGGTACCGCGGGCCGCCCCCCTACTCGGCGACGGTGACTTCGTCCTCGATCGCGGCGTTGGACCGGGTGTGGATGCCCAGCCGTTTCATCATCTCGTTGAGCGTGGACGGCTTGAGCTGCAGCAGTTCGGCGGCCTTCTTCTGCACGCCGTTGGCCATCTCCAGCGACTGCAGGATCATGGCCCGCTCGTAGCGCGAGACGGCATCCTTGAGCGAGATCCCTTCGGAGGGGACGATCATCGACGGCTGGTCGGTCTCCACCGGATAGCGCAGCGTCTCGGGCAGCAGATCGGGTCCGATGCGGTCGCCGGTGCAGAGCACGACGGCGCGCTCGATGGTGTTCTCCAGCTCGCGCACGTTCCCCGGCCAGCCGTGGTCCATGAGGATGCGCATCGCCTCGGGCGTCACCTCGCGAACCTTCCGCTTGTTCTCCTCCGAGTATTTCTCCAGGAAGTGGGACACGAGCAGCGGGATGTCCTCGCGGCGGCGGCGCAGCGGCGGCAGGGGGATGGTAATGACGTTGAGCCGGTAGTAGAGATCCTCACGGAAGCGGCCGGTGGAGATCAGCTTCGAAAGCTCGGCGTTTGTGGCGGCGATGATGCGGACGTCGACCTTGAGCGTCTCCACGGAGCCGAGGCGCATAAACTCGCGCTCCTGGATGACGCGCAGCAGCTTGGCCTGCGTCTCCAGGTTGATGTTGCCGATTTCGTCGAGGAAGATCGACCCGCCGTCGGCAACCTCAAACAGTCCGCGCTTGGTGGCGATGGCGCCGGTGAATGCTCCCTTCATGTGCCCGAACAGCGACGACTCGAGCAGTTCCGGCGGGAGCGATCCGGAGTTCACGGTGACGAAGGCGTTGCGGGCCCGCGGCGAGGCGTGATGGATGGCCTTGGCCACGAGCTCCTTTCCAGTTCCGGACTCGCCGGCGATCAGAATGTTCGATCGCGACGGCGCCGCGAGCCGGATCAGGTCGAAGACCTTCCGCATCGGCTCCGACTTGCCGATGATGTTCGCGTACGCGTACTTCTGCGACAGCTCGGACTTGAGCCGCTCGTTCTCCTTCGACAGGCGGCGCTGCTCGAGCGCCTTGTTCACCGTCAGCACGACCTCTTCGTTCTTGAACGGCTTGGGGATGTAGTGGAAGGCGCCGTGCTTCATGGCCTCGATTGCGCCGTCGATCGACGAGTACGCGGTGATGACGATGACCGGAAGCTGCGGATTGGCGATGCGGATGGCGCGCAGGGTGTCGATGCCACTGATCCCCGGCAGCATGATGTCCAGGATCACCAGGTCGATGGCTTCGTCGCCGTCGAGGACGGAGAGGGCCTGCTCGCCGCTGGCGGCCATGACGACTTCGAAGCCTTCGCGCTGCAGGACGGCGTCGAGCACGTCCCGCAGGACTTCTTCATCGTCAACGATCAGGATTCGCATGGATCTCGGTCCATCTAGTCTCTTTCGTCCTCGCCCCGGTCCGCGGCAACGAAACCGTGAACTCGGCCCCCTCCCCCGGGGTGCTCCGCACGGTGATCTCTCCGTCCGATCCGTGCAGGATACGCCGGCTGATGGCCAGCCCGAGTCCTGTCCCTCCCTGGCCGCGTTTCGTCGTGACGAGCGGCTCGAAGATCTTTCCCAGCAGCTCCGCCGGGATTCCCTTGCCGTCGTCGCGGATCCGGATGTCCACCCGCTCGTCGTCCTCGTCTACGGCGATCCAGACGTTTCCCCGCTCGCCGACCGCATCGCGGGCGTTGAGAAGGATGTTGGTCAGAACCTGCTGCAGGTCGTGAAAGTTCCCCAAGACCTGAATCTCGGGTACCGGGTCCATGTGGATCGAGATCTGTTTCGGTGCGAGGAGGTCTTCGTGCAGCGTGATGGTGGAGGTGAGCAGCAGCGGGATGCTGACCACCTCGCGCGTCCGCGGCCGGTTGGCGATGAGGTCGAGCAGGTTGTTCACCAGTTTCGAAGCGCGGAACGACTGCTGCTCCATCTTCTGCAGCAAGCCGTATTTCGGATCGTCGGGCTGCATGTCCTTGAGCAGGAGCTGCGCATAAGAAGAGATGCCGGTCAGCGGGGTGTTGACCTCGTGGGCCATCCCGGCGGCGAGGAGACCGAGCGATGCGAGCCGTTCCTTATCCTGCAGCGCGCGCTCCAGCCGCACGCGTTCGGTGATATCGCCGATGACCAGCACGCGGGCGCCGTCCGCGACATCGACGGCATGCAGCGGGCTCGAAGTCACCGTCACTTCCTTCTCCACGCCGCGGCGGTTGACGAACTGCGTCTCCAGCGCGCGCGCCCCGGAGCGGAGCAGCTCGTCGTACGCCGGGAAGAGCGCGTCGATCGTCTCGTCGATCCCCTCGTCGCCCCCGACGAGGTCCCAGAACGCTCGGTTCGCGGTGAGCACCGTCCCGTCGCGCGACACCACGGCGATGGCCGACGACGACGACTCGATGATGTTCTCGTTGTACTCCTTGAGCGAGCGGATCTCGTCGAGCTGGCGGCGCAGGCGTCCGTACAGCCGCGAATTCTCGATGGCCAGTGCCAGCGGCGCGGTCAGCGACTCCAGCAGGTTCAGGTCGTCGCGCGACAGCGGCTCTTCTCCCCGCTTGGTCCCCAGCAGGAGCAGTCCCTGCAACTCGCTCCGGTTGCGCAGCGGGAGGATGTAGCGGTAGCCGGCCTCCAGCAGACGCCACGGAAGATCGCTGGCGTCGGGGAGCCGCGGGTCGGTCAGCGTCAGCGGCCCCTCCGCGGGAAGCGGTCCGAAATCGGCGATCGTGCTGCGGTGCGGAAGGCGCGGTTCCGTCTCGTAGATCACCAGCGTCGGACCGTCGCGCATGAAGAGGTTCATCTTCCCGATGTCCAGCGCGGCGCGCATCCGCTCGCGCATCATCGAGATCAGCTCGTGCACGTCGTGGAAGGTCGCCAGCTCCTGCGCGAACTCGGCCATGGCCCGGCGGTGGCGGTAGCTGTCCCGGTAGACGAAGCGGTCCAGCACCGACTCAATCCGCCCCTTGACCAGAATCAGC
>DATFUW010000454.1:0-2137 GCA_035260605.1 Thermoanaerobaculia bacterium
TCGGCATCATCTACGGCGCGCTGGTCACGCTGGTGCAGAAGGATATGAAGAAGCTCATCGCCTATTCGTCCGTCTCGCACCTCGGCTTCGTGATGCTGGGGATGTTCGCCCTCAACCCGATGGGGCTGAAGGGTTCGGTCATCCAGATGATCAACCACGGCATCTCCACCGGCGCGCTCTTCCTGCTGGTGGGAATGATCTACGAGCGGCGGCACAGCCGCCTGATCTCCGATTACGGCGGTCTGGCCAAGCAGATGCCGATGTACGCTACGCTCTTCCTGATCGCCGCGCTCTCCTCGATGGGGCTGCCGGCGCTCAACGGATTCATCGGCGAGTTCACGATCCTCGTGGGCGCCGCGAACCGCAACATCTGGTGGGCGGTCTTCGCCGCCGTGGGCATCGTCCTCGGTGCGGCGTACCTGCTGTGGCTTTACCAGCGCGTGTTCTGGGGTCCGCTCGACAATCCGGCGAACAAGAACCTCAAGGATCTCAACCGCCGGGAGCTCGTGCTGCTCGTCTCGCTCGTCGGCTGCATGGTCTGGATCGGGATCTATCCGAAGCCGATCTTCGACATGCTCGATCAGCCGGTCGACTACATCATGCAGAAGGTCGACCCGGCGTACTACCACCAGTCGGCCGTCGCTGCGCCGGCGCCGGTCCGACCGGCGACCCCGGCCGCCGGCAGCAAGACACTCGAGGCCGCCAAGTGACCGGGAAGGACCTCATCTTCATGCTCCCGGAGATCGTGCTGACGATCGGGGCCTCGCTGCTGCTGATCGCACCGGTACTGGGCTGGCGGCAGCGCGAAGGGGCGGCGAAGTGGGCAATGCTGAGCCTGCTGGCCGTGACCTTCGCGACGGTATCGATCTGCTCATTCGCCGTGACGGGGATCGCGCAGAGCCGCACGTTCGCGTCGATGTTCGCGCTCGATCCGTTCGCGATCTTCTTCAAGCTGCTGTTCATTGCCGCCGTGGCCATGGTCACGCTGCTCTCGGACGACTTCCTGCGCGAGTCCCGCTACTCGTCCTGGGAGTACTACTCGCTGCTGGCCTTCGCTCTGACCGGCATGATGTTCATGGCCTCGGGCATTCACCTGGCCTCGATCTACATCGGCCTGGAGCTGATGTCGCTCTCGAGCTACATCCTCGCGGGATTCTTCAAGAATGAGGAGAAGTCCACCGAGGCGGCGATGAAGTACTTCGTGCTCGGGGCGGTGAGCTCGGCCATCCTTCTGTACGGGATCTCGCTGATCTACGGCGTGACCGGGTCGCTGAACCTGCTGGCGATCGCCTCGTCGATGTCGAAGATCGTCAGCAACGACGCGTTGATGTTCGGGATCATGCTTTTGGGCGCGGGCCTCTGCTTCAAGATCGCCGCGGTGCCGTTCCACGTCTGGACGCCCGACGTCTACGAGGGAGCGCCGACCCCGATCACGGCGTTCCTGTCGACCGCCTCGAAAGGGGCGGCGGTGGCGATCTTCGCGCGGATCTTCTACCTCGCACTGCACGATTTTCACCTCGACTGGAGCAACGTCCTGGCGACGATCGCCGCGCTGTCGATGATCCTCGGCAATCTCGCGGCCATCACCCAGGACAACGTCAAACGCATGCTGGCTTACTCATCGATCGGCCACGCCGGATACGTCCTGCTGGGCATCCTGTCGATGAATGCCATGGGATTGCGCGGCGTGCTGCTCTACACACTGGTGTACGTCTTCGCCAACCTGGGGATCTGGGCCACGGTGCTGATGCTGCGGCGGCACGAATACGCCGGCGAACGGATCGACGACTTCGAAGGGCTCTCCCGACGCGCTCCCTTCTGGGCCTTCGCCATGGTCATCTTTCTCCTCTCCCTCGGCGGCATCCCGCCGACCGCGGGATTCATCGGCAAGTACTTCCTCTTCGCCGCCGCCGTGCAGGCGGGATTCGGATGGCTGGCCATCGTCGCAGTGCTGATGTCCGCGGTGTCGATGTTCTTCTACCTGCGCATCGTCGTGGCCATGTATATGAAGGAAGGGAGCGAGGCGGAAGTGGCCATCACCGCACCGCTCAAGTGGGTCGCCGCGGTGAGTCTGGCCATTACCCTCTTCGTGGGGATCGCGCCGGCGCCGCTGGTCAATCAAGTGACCCGCTCTTCG